>NZ_KB912915.1:0-147500 GCF_000383875.1 Caldibacillus debilis DSM 16016
TAGAAGCCGCTGAAAAAGTCGTATATTTGACCGTTCAAGATTTTAACGAGAAATGGGCAGAACGAAAGTTGCGAGGATTTGCCGAAGCGCAGGAAGCCCTCGAGCGAATGTTTGAAGAACGTTATCATTAACCAAATAATGTAAATAGATGAGATGAGGGGATTCTCCCTTTNCCCCTCAAGAGACTGAATATTCAGTCCCCTGGGGGGGAACCAGCCCCCCCTCTATTCCAAATCTATTTCAGAGATACCCTATCTATCTTACATTACACAAAATTCTTGACGGTACCTCATCGGCGAAAGAAAAACGGCCGGTTCCAATGAGGGGGAAGATTTGCGGCGAATTTTTCATCCGGATTCCCTGACAGGGAATCCTCCTTTCTTTCATCCATTTTCCTGATCGAATCGTTTCGTTCCCAGGCCGCCGAGCGGCGAAACAGGGGCCGCTTTTCCCCGAAGCGCGGCTGCCCATTCCAAATCGGCTGAAGGATCCGCCTTTTTGCCCGGAAAGCAAAAAAAGGGCCGTTCCCCGCTCCCTTCGTCCGCTTTTCGTTCCGTCCCCCGGATCCTTTGTCCCGAGGTTTCCGGGCCAAAACCCAGGCCGGGATCTCCTCCGGCACAGATCCGAATTTTCCGGAAGGAATGCGGACGTTTCGCCTGCGGCGGGAATCGCCCCTTTCATCTGTCATGCCCGATGGGGAGCTTCGGCGGATCCGGTTCGCTTTTTTAACCGGGGCTTCCGCGCCGGACGGCAGGATTCGGGAAACCGCCAAAAAACGCCTGGATCGAAGCTTTCCGGAAATCATCGGCAATAATAAAAGGGAGTTCTTCCCTATGGCAAAAACTCCCTTCTTTCCTTCGTTTTTTGGCATTGTTCCGGGAACAGGCGAGACAGCCGTTTCCTTTATGCGTTGACGCTCTTTTTCAAGACTTGGACCGGCTTCATTCCTCTCGGCAGCTCGATCGTTTCTCTCGTCTTCGCTCCCAATGCTTCAGCTATATAATCTGCGGCAATCGTGGGGTCCAAATCGCCGCACGTATAAACGTCAATGCTTGCATAGCCGTGTTCCGGAAAACTGTGAATGGTTAAGTGGGATTCGGAAATGATGACGACGCCGCTGACGCCTTGAGGAGCAAATTTGTGAAACGCCACTTCCCGTATTTCCGCGCCTGACTTAAGGGCTGCCTCTACGAAGATTTTTTCGATCCGTTCCACGTCATCTAAAATGTTGAAGTCACAGCCCCACAATTCTGAAATGATGTGACGACCGAAGGTTTCCATCCATCGTTCCCCCTTCTAAAAAATAATGTTTTCATCAGCAAAAAACTGTATGAAATCCATCTGAACTACCACAGGGGGAAGTTAGTCCAAAGAGGTCCTAACCCTTTAAGTAGTCATTTTGATTCACGATTTTTAGTATAATTGGTTTGTCGTGATTTTTCAACAATTGAATCGTTTTTTCTTGTTCGGCGGCGGATGGGAAGGACAGGAAAGAACGGCTTGGAGAAAAAAGGATGTAGGGCCGCAGGGCAATCGCCAGAAAACGGGCAGCCTGATGGCTAAGCAGCGGCACGACGTGCCGGCTTCGCGCAAACGGGCACCTGATGATGATCGCCCCAGCCCCCGGGAAGTTTTCCAAAATGGATCCTTAAACGGGCGGCATCGGGACCGTCCGCAAAAACCGGGGGAACCGCCGGCCGTTTTCCTTCTCCCGTTCCGCGCAAATAACGGAGGGCGGCCGTCCCAGGCGCCGCCAACGGAAGAAGAAGCGGAAAACCCGTTGCGGATCGCGTGCCCGTGCGCCTCAGATCCCCGCTTCCTTTCGGGATTTTCATCCGTCCGCTTCCCTTCCATGGCCGTCAGGCAAAAAAAATTCCCTCCGCCGGAAAAACCGGAAAAGGGAACAACATTCTGTCATGATTTGATCTTCATCTTTTCCTCCATCCGTTTGGCGACCAGTTTCGCCAGATCGACCACCCGGCAGGAATAGCCCCATTCGTTGTCATACCAGGCGAGCACCTTCACTTTGTTCCCGCCGATCACCATCGTCAAGGATCCGTCGATGACGGCGGAATGGGGATTGGTGTAAAAATCGACGGAGACGAGGGGTTCATAGGTGATGGCGATGATTTCCCCCATCCCGTTTTCGATCGCCCGCTGAAAAGCCCGGTTCACTTCCTCGGGGGTCACTTCCTTCTTGACTTCTGCCACCAGATCAACGATAGACACATTCGGCGTCGGCACCCTCAGGGCCAATCCGTGCAGCTTGCCTTTTAAATGGGGCAAAATTTTTCCCAGGGCCTTTGCCGCCCCCGTCGTCGTCGGGATGATCGACTGGGCGCATGCCCGGGCGCGGCGCAAGTCTTTGTGGGGATTATCCACATTGTTTTGATCGTTCGTGTAGGCATGGACGGTCGTCATTAAACCGTTTTCAATTCCGAACGCATCGTCCAACACCTTGACCACCGGCCCCAGACAATTCGTGGTGCAGGAAGCGTTGGAAATGATCCGGTGCCTTTCCACATCAAGATCCCCTTCATTGACGCCGATGACGACGGTCACATCCTCATCCTTTCCGGGAGCCGTCAATAACACCTTTTTCGCCCCCGCCTGCAGATGAAGGGCGGCCTTCTCCCGGGAATTGAATTTGCCGGTCGCCTCGATGACGATGTCGATGTCCAATTGGGCCCAGGGCAAATTTTGCGGATCGCGGTCGTTGAGAAGCGGCACCTTTTTCCCGTTGACGATCAGGCTGTTTTCGCCGGCCTTGACCTCCGCAGGAAATTTTCCGTGCACCGAATCGTATTTGATCAAATGGGCCAAAGTTTCCGCGGGATAGCTGGCGTTGATGGCGGCGATTTCCAGTTCGTCCTCCATGATCGCCCTGCGAAACACCATCCGGCCGATCCGTCCGAATCCGTTGATTGCCACGCGACTGGTCATATCGTACCTCCTTAACGAATAAAAAAGATACATTTTTATCGAATATCCCTTAATTAGTATATCATATTTTTATTCATTATGTTTTTCAAAATGAAATTGCCCAATTCTTTCCGAATCCAATAAAAAACCGCGCGTTGCCTGTGAACGCGCGGTTTCGCATCGGATTTCGCCGCTTCGGATCAGAAATAAAATCTTTTGAACCCGTCGAAACGGGATTTATAATAGGGCTGATCCAGGCGGGAGACCATGACGCCGTCGGAGCTGGCGTGGATGAACCGGTTATCCCCGATGTAGATGCCCAAATGGGAGATTCCTTTTTTGTAGGTGTTTTCGAAGAAGACCAGGTCGCCGGGCTTCGGATCCTTTACATAATAAGACCGGTTGTAATAGCCGACGGTCGAGAGCCTCGGCAGGGATTTTCCCGCCTTGTTGAACACATGGTAAACGAATCCGCTGCAATCAAAACCGTCCGGGGAGCTTCCGCCCCATGCATAAGGCAGGCCGACCAGCTTTTTCGCTTCTTCCACCACGGTCTTCGCCCACTGATCAACGGGGTTTTCCTTTTCGGGCGCATCGGAGCCCTTTCCCCCTTTATCCGGATCGGCAGCTCCTTTTACCTTCAGCTTTTGCCCCGGAAAAATCAAATCGGAAGAAAGCCCGTTCAGTTTTTTCAAGTCATTGACGGTCATTCCGAATCTGCTGGCGATCTCCCAAAGGGTGTCCCCTTTTTTAACCGTGTAGAGCCCGTTTCCGCCGGAGGAAGCCCCGTCATTTTTCTTTTCCTGCCCATTTGCCGGGGACGGGGAAGCCTCATCCGTGCGGGGTTCGGAAACGATTAAGACTTGACCGGGGTAAATCAGGTGGGAATTCAAATGGTTCCAAGCCATCAGTTCGGCCAAGGTAATTTTATGGCGGTTGGCGATCTGGATCAGCGTATCGCCCTTTTTCACTATGTATGTTTTCCCTTGAGAGGGTGTTTGCCCCTTCGTTTCGGCGGAGGAAGATTTGGAGGGTTTATTGATCTTTAAAACCTGATCGACGTAGATAACATCCGATTTTAAGTGATTCCAAGCTTTCAAATCGGAGATGGTGACTTGATATTTTTTGGCGATCTTGTAAAGGGAGTCCCCTTTTTTTACTTTGTATTCCTCCGCGGATACATGGGGCGAAAACAAGGTGGTCATGAGTGCGGCGGAGGACAAAAGGTACAGCGGTTTTTTCATCAAGGTTCCCCCTTTCCGTTTTTTTTCTATTATACCAGATTGATAGGAATCATAGAATACGGATTTTCCTTCAGCCCCCTTCCGAAAAAAAGACCGGATTTCTTTCTCCGGTCCCGGCCGTTCATGATTCCTTTTTTCCGCGGGCCTCTTCCGGCCCTTCGCGGGAGATTCCCCATTCCGCCAATATTTCCAGCAACTGTTTTTTCGTGTTTTCCAGCGGACCCCGGTTGTCGATGACCCGGTCCGCCCGCTTTCTTTTTTCTTCGATCGGCATTTGCGAACGGATGCGGAAATAAGCCTCTTCCTTCGTCAGATTGTTCCGCTTCATCAGCCGTTCGAGCTGGGTTTTTTCATCGGCATAGACTACCATCACCTTATCCACTTCGGAAAACAGCCCGCTTTCAAAAAGAAGGGGGATATCCAGGAACAAGGCCTTTTCCCTCTCTTTTAACGCCCTTTCCTTTTCTTCCCGCATCCGCCTGCGGACGGCGGGGTGGACGATGGCGTTGAGCAATCGCCGCTTTTCGGGATTTGTAAAGACGATGTCGCCCAGTTTTTTCCGGTTGATTTCCCCGTTTTCCAGCAAAATCTCCCCGCCGAATTTTTCCACGATTTTCCGGTAAACTTCCTCTCCCGGCCGCTGCACTTCCCTCACCAGGAGATCCGCGTCTACCACCGGATACCCCAGCTCTTTCAACATGTGGGAAACCGTGCTTTTTCCCGTTGCGATTCCTCCCGTGATCCCGATGAATACCGTCACTGCTTTTCCTCCATCTCCTCTTAATTTGCCGGATGGCGGAACGGGCGGGAAAGCCGCCACAGGCCGTAAAGAATGAGGATGATGCCGGGCAAAAAGGTGAGTCTGCCCATCCACCCGGCCTTGGCAATTCCCTTGCCCGCCCGGATGCCCAAATAGACAAAGAGGGCGCTCATGAAACCGGTGACGCATGCCAGGCCCAATGGGGGCAAACCGAGCATGGCGGCGCCGAAGCCGGCGCCGAAAGCGTCGACCGACAAGGCGATGCCCAACAGGACCGCCTCCATGCCCCGGATCGTTCCCGAACGGTCGAGATCAGCCGCCGTCGGCAACTTTAAAATATGGATCACGAGGCCGAGCGTCTTTACTTCAAATTTTAGCAGGATTCTCTCCCTTTGTTCATCCTTCTTTTCTTGAGGGGAAGCTTTCCGTTCCCGCAAAATCTGCCAAAGGGCCCAGACGCCCAACAATACGAAGGAAAACCCGCCGATCATCTGACTCGCGTTTTCCGGCAAAACCCGGTTTGCCGCAAGTCCCAGGAGAGCGGAAAAATACAGTACCGCTCCCGAACAAAGGGCGAGGATGAAACAGCCGGAAATCGGAATTTTCACCTTCCGCAGCCCGTAGGTGAATCCGGCGCCGAAACTGTCGATGCTCACGGCCAGCGCGAGAAAAAGGAGCGAAAGAGGAGGCATGCTTTTAAACCCCTTCCTTTACGATGCTAAACATATCATATGTAAAGGGCTATTCCCATGCCAAACAACGGCCTCCCCTTTCCCGGCTCCGGATTCCCGGACCGCCGGCAGGCGAAGGCGCTCCCCCGGCGCCGAAGGATTTCCCCTTTCCCTTCCTGCGGGCCGGATCCGGACTTTCCGGTCAAGGCCTTTGTGAAAAATCTGAGCGGGAAAAGCAAGGATGGGCATCGAGCCCGCCTTGATGCAAAAGCCGGCCCTGTCCGCGGGCCGGTCTTCCGCCATCCGTTTTCCGCTCGTTTTTTTCACCCAATGCCCTGGCCTTCACCGTCTCCGCGCCGAAGGCCGGGGCATGGCCGGGCAGCTCCCGACAGGTCCCGAAATGCGGAGAAAAAAACGCACGGGGTCACACCGTGCGCCAAAAAGGGTCGTTCGGATTTCGTCCAAGAATCTGAATCTGCAAAAAAAGGAATCTATCTTTTTCCGTTTCATTTTTGGCATCGCCGGCAAAAATGGGTTCCCCTTCCGCCCAGTTTCATTTTTTCAATCAGGCGGCCGCATCTCCGGCAAGGTTCGCCTTCCCGGCCGTATACGGACAGCTCCCATTGAAACCGGCCGGAATTCCCTTGGGAATCCGCATAGGAACGGACGGTGCTGCCGCCTTTTTCCACGGCTTCCCGAAGGGTGGACAGGATCGCTTCATGAAGCCTTTGGACGCGTTTGGCCGTCAGGCGGGATCCGGGCGCGGCGGGATGGATGGCTGCCCGGAACAGGGCTTCGTCCGCGTAAATATTCCCGATTCCCGCCACCACCCTTTGATCGAGCAGCACCGATTTGACCGGCCGCGAAGTCTTTTGCAGCTTTTCGTGCAAATATCGGGGGGTGAACGCTTCGGAAAAGGGCTCCGGACCGAGACCGGCCAGGGGCATCCGATCCCATTCGGTCCCGATCGGGAAAACATGCATCGTGCCGAATTTCCGGACGTCCCGGTAACGCAATTGTTTCCCGTCGCGGAAAGTCAAAACGACATGGGTATGCTTATCCATGGGTTCGTCCCTTTGGAACAAGCCGTATTTTCCTTCCATCCGTAAATGGGAAACCAATACGTCCCGGTCCAAATAAAAGAGCAGATATTTTCCTTTCCGGCCGATTTTTTGAATTGTCTGCCCCTTCAAGATCCGGGAGAATTCCCGGCAGTCTTGCGGATGCTTGACGATCTTCGGCCAGAATACCTCCACCTCGTGAACGGTTTTTCCCGCAACCAGCTTTTCCAATGTACGTCGTACGTTTTCCACTTCCGGCAGTTCTGGCATTTGGCAAAACCTTTCTAATTCGGGTTTTTTTATGGATGGGAACAAATCCGCCGCCCCTTTTCCGGGGCGTTGCTTCCGCCGGCAAACCGCCGGCCGATCGGGGCCCTATTCTTCCCCGGGAGGCCGCCCATCGTTCCGCGATCGTCCTTCCCCCGGGTCCATCTTCCCCTTTTTCGGGATTTTTCTTCCCGCGAAGGCCGTCTCGCCCCGCCGGGGATATTCTCAAACCGGAGGCTGCCCGCCGCTCCCCTTCGGATTTTCTCTTTTTCCATTCAAAACCTATCGGGAATCCGCGGCGGTGAAAAGCGGCCGGGCGGGGGAAGCCGTTTTATTTTGCGTCATACCAAGTCGGCCCGTAGGCGACATCCACTTTCAAAGGCACCTTCAACTCGACCGCACCTTCCATCACCTCGGGAACGATTTGGCACAGGCGTCCGATCTCTTCCTTCGGCGCCTCGAAAATCAATTCGTCGTGGACCTGCAGCAGCATGCGGGCCTTCAATTTTTCCTTTTTCAAACGCTCCGCCATATCGATCATCGCCTTTTTGATGATGTCCGCAGCGCTGCCCTGAATCGGCGTATTCATCGCCGTCCTTTCCGCGAAGCTGCGCAGGTTGTAATTCCGGCTCGTGATCTGCGGGATATACCGGCGGCGGTTCAGCAGGGTGGTCACATAGCCGGTTTGTTTCGCCTCTTTGACAATATCTTCCATAAACTGCTTGACGCCCGGGTAGATTTGGAAATACCGCTCAATAAATGCCGCGGCTTCCTTCCGGCTGATCCCCAGGTTTTGTGACAGACCGTAATCGCTGATGCCGTAAACGATGCCGAAGTTGACGGCCTTCGCCTGTCTCCTCATTTCCGGGGTTACCTGATCCTTTTTCACATGGAAGACGTTCATGGCGGTGCTCGTATGGATGTCCATATCCTTGAGGAAGGCGTCAATTAAATTTTTATCCCCGGAAATATGGGCCAACACCCGCAATTCGATTTGGGAATAGTCGGCGGATAAAATGAGCCAATCCTTCTCGGAGGGGATGAAGGCCTGCCGGATTTTTCTTCCTTCCTCCAAACGGATGGGAATGTTTTGCAGGTTCGGGTCGGTGGAGCTCAATCTCCCCGTTTGCGTCAAGGCCTGATTGAATCGGGTATGAACCTTTCCCGTCTCCTTGTTCACCACTTTCAACAGCCCGTCGATATACGTGGACTGAAGTTTCCCCAATTGGCGGTAATGGAGGATTTTATCGACGATCTCGTGCTGATGCTGAAGTTTTTCCAGCGTATCGGCGGAGGTGGAATATCCGGTTTTCGTTTTTTTCAGCACCGGCAGTTTTAGCTTTTCATAAAGGATGGTCCCCAATTGTTTCGGCGAATTGATGTTGAACGGTTCGCCCGCCAACCGGTGGATTTCCGCTTCGATTTCTTCCAGCTTTCCCGCGAATTCCTTTCCCATCTCGATTAAACGGCCGGTATCCACCCGGACCCCGGTCATTTCCATTTCGGCCAAAATCCGGGAAAGGGGCATCTCCAGGCGGAAGAAAAGCTCATCCTGCTTGTTTTCCTCCAATTGCCGGATCAGCCGGTCTTTCAGGGCGTAGATGGCCAGCGCTTTCCGGACGATATGCTCCGCCCGCTCCCTTTCGCCGGGAACGGTACGTTTTGCCCCCTTGCCGTAAAATTCATCGTCGGACAACACGT
This sequence comes from Caldibacillus debilis DSM 16016, assembly GCF_000383875.1. Taxonomy (NCBI): domain Bacteria; kingdom Bacillati; phylum Bacillota; class Bacilli; order Caryophanales; family Bacillaceae; genus Caldibacillus; species Caldibacillus debilis. The sequence continues at coordinate 8,627 of NZ_KB912915.1, forward strand.
CCGTGTAGCCGTGGACGGCGGCCGCATCGGCGAAATCTCCGAGGGACTCCGACGGATTCAGCAAATAGGAGGCCAACAGCAGGTCGAAATCGATTCCGTTGATTTCCAAGCCGTGCCTTTTCAGGGCGACCATCATCTTTTTCCCGTCGTAGACAAACTTTTTTTTCTTCTCATCCGCCAGCCATTTTTGAAAGGCCGGGGAACGGAGGGCCGTTTCCGTCGGCAAAAAATAATTGCCCGACGCATTGGCGAGGGAAAACCCGAGGATCGGCGCGCGGTGGTAGTTTTCCTCGATCATTTCCATATAGAGGGCGCTCGGGTTCAACAGGACGGAATCATCAATTTCCTCCAAAAAAGCATATTCGATGTTTTTCAGCGGTTCTTTTTTTTCCGCCGGGATGTCGTCCATTTTCTCCAGAAAGGATTGGAAGCCCAGCTCTTTAAATAAGGCGGCCATCTTTTCTTTTTTTTCCCCGGTGTAGGCAATATCCGAAAGCGAGATTTCCACCGGCGCATTCCGTTCGATGGTGGCCAATTCTTTGCTCATGAGGGCCTGATCCTTATAGGCGGCCAATGTTTCCTGAAGTTTTTTCCCGCCGACCCGGTCGATCGACCGGATCAGGTTTTCCACGGAGGAAAATTCCTTTAATAGTTTGATCGCCGTTTTCTCTCCGATCCCCGGCACCCCGGGGATGTTGTCGCTCGCATCCCCCATCAGCCCTTTCATGTCCACCAGCTGGGAGACCGAAAGACCGTATTTTTCCCGGATATGTTCCGGGGTATATTTTTCCATCTCCGTCACGCCCTTTTTCGTGACGTAAACGGTCGTCCGCCCGGAGACGAGCTGGGTCAAATCCCGGTCCCCGGTCACGATGATCGTTTCGAACCCTTCCTGTTCCGCCATGCGGGCCATCGTGCCGATGATATCATCCGCCTCGTACAGTTCCAATTCATAGGTGGCGACGCCGTACGCCTCCAAAAGTTCACGGATGAAAGGGAACTGTTCGGACAATTCCGGGGGCGTCTTTTGCCTTCCGCCCTTATAGTCTTTGAAGGTTTGATGGCGGAAGGTGGTTTTCCCGGCATCGAAGGCGGCCAGCATATGGGTCGGTTTTTCTTCCTCCAGGATTTTGGACAGCATCAGGGCGAATCCGTATATCGCATTGGTGTGGATCCCTTTGTCGTTGTTCAATAGCGGCAGGGCAAAAAAGGCCCGGTAGGCGATACTGTTTCCGTCGATCAAGATAAGTTTATTGGCCAAAATGATCCCTCCAACGGTTTCTGCAAAAAAGAAAACCCGCATCTTTTTTTTATTTTAACACGGCACCCGGGAAAAAGGGAAAGGAGCTTCCTGCCAAAGATTGAGTCAAGCGTATGTGGGCATACAGGCTGGTGCACGGACTCCTGTTTTGGAATTTGATGCCTCCAAAAGGTATTTTCGGATCGTCTCATGGCTGATAACCCGATAGCCGAGAAGCGTTTCCAACGTACGGGCCGCTTTTCGATAGGCAGGGCCTTGAATGGCTAATTCGATGGCCGCTTCCTCCATCAACGGGCTGGCCTGTTCCTTCGAATTTCAAATAACGGTCCAGAAGATGGGCATATTCGCCGGTTTTTCGGTCACGGCAGTAATTTCGCTTCACCTCAATCTCATCAAAGAGGCTGGCGATCTGGAGCTTTCGCTTATCGACAGCCGAAACCGTTTTTTATCCCGTTCTTCGGCAATCTGTTGATCCATGTCCTCCAAAAGACTTTTCAAAGCCTTTGAAAAGATTTCCTGCAATTTATTCCAAAGGATTTGCTCAATCTGTTTTAAATTTGGGAATTCTGTGATATCCTTGTTCATGTGGGTTACTCCTTTTATATTTTTTCCACGAGGGACTACTCCTTTCTGGTAGTGTTGTTTTTCCTGACTATCATTCTACCAAGGAGTAGCCCTCTTTTTCATTAATATTTGCTTGCTTTCCTGCCGCGCTTACGCTTGGTTTCCCCTTCAACAGGCGAGCGATCGTTGATCATTCACCTATTGAAGGGGATAAATTTTCATACGGAATTGGATAAAGAAACAATTTTAAGATTAAAGAGTTCCCAGAAGGAACAATAGTAAGAGCTATGGCCATTAAAGATCCTTACATAAATCTTCCCGTAGGCCTTAAAGGAAAAGTTTTATTTGTGGATAATTCAGATCAATATGTGTCAAGCGCAATAACGGGAGAATAGTAGGGATTATTTATGGACACGGTCAATTTGAAAAATCGGTAAAAAAGGAAACTAATAAAGTAAGGTGTTTGAGACAGAAAATGCAATAAAAAATGGGGCGGAAGAAATAGACATGGAAATTAATATAGGGGCAGGGAAAAGTGGGGAAGCAGATATAGTCAAACAAGAAATTCAACAAGTTGCAGATGCCGCAAAAGGGAAAGCAACTGTAAAAGTGATGATTGAGACAAGTTTATTAACCGATGAAGAATATTAGCTTGTAGATGATCTGAGGAAGCAGGAGCTCGCTTTGTTTAAACATTCACAGGATTTTCAACAACTATATTTCATCCAGTTAAACCTATTTATTTTTATAATTCGGAACATATGGGTTGTTTTAGACATAGTATCTGCCATTTTTTTGCTTTACAAATCTTTTTTAATAACACAAGAAGATCCCGGCTGGGTTAATTTGCCTATCCATAAAAAGAGAAAATATTTAAAAGATACTTTGAAATATGATCCTTGGGTGGGGGAGGAGAGTCCTGATACTGAAAAGATTATAAATAAAAGATGCCTTCCTTTGGGTTGATATTCCTGAATTCTATCAACCATGAAATACGAATATTTGGAACAATCATAATAAAAATACGCCTAATGACCAAATTAATGATTCATTGGTAAGGAACATTGTTGAAATATATGGCCTAACTAAAGAAAAATGTATAATTATCGGTCTTGAACAAAGGGATTCCATCTTAAAGCAGTTCAAAAATTACATTTTTGAGTTTAATCAAAGTTCTTTTGAATTAGTTTTTCTTTTTCAGAGAGTAAATTTTCCAATTGCATATCTAATTCTTCAGATGGATTTAAACTTAAACGGCTAATAACTTCGGCTATTTTTGTTTCTAATAAAAGCAGCCTTTCGTTTCTTTCTTTATCCTGTTTTGCCTTTATTTGCTGTTGTTGGTATTCTTTATATTCCTTGTAATTACCATTAAACAATTCAATCCTTCCATTACGTATAGATAAAATTCGTGTAGCAACTTTATTAATAAATCGACGATCATGAGAAGCAAAAATCACGCTACCTTCATAATTCATTAGAAGCGTTTCTAAGGCTTCAATAGCTTGTGCATCAAGGAAATTCGTTGGTTCATCTAAAACTAACATATTAACATCACTTAAAATAATCTTCGCTAATGCTGCTTTTACTCGTTCTCCCCCACTGAGAATTTCAACGGGTTTATAAATATCCTCACCAAAAAAATGCATTCTAGCAAGAACAGTTCGAATAAAAGTCTCATTATGACTAGAAGTGGCCCAAACGTTTTGTAGTATTGTTTTTTTATCATCTAAAATATTTAAATCTTGACTAAAATAACCAATTTTTACAGAAGGTGAAAGTTTGACTTTAGGGTCTTTATTTATAATTTTTTTTATTAGGGTTGTTTTCCCACTTCCATTTGGGCCAATAATTGCCAACTTATCTCCAACACGTAGTTGAAAGCTTATTTTATTCCATAAAATACGTTCTCCTACAATACCAGATAAGTCTTCAACACGTAAAATTGGTTTGTTGCGAGGAAGTTCTGCGTTTTTTAACTCCATTTTAATGGGAGGAAGTTCTTTTTCTTTTTCTACTACTTCCAATCGTTCAATCCGTTTTTGAATGGATTTAATATTTAACATTAACTTTTTTTGTATACTGGCGTAGTGTGTTTTTACACCGGGGACTCTCGCCTCTGAATTCGAAATATTTTTCGGCTTCTTTGTCGCTCTTTGAGCTCTATGCTTCAGATCGATGATAGCCCTTTCCAACTGTTTCTTTTTCTCCATATATTTTTTATATTCCAATTGATTACGGAGCTTCTTTTTTTCTTTTTGTTCTTTATAATTGGTATAATTGCCAATATACTCTATTACCTTACAACCATCTATTTCCCATATGGTTGTGCAAAGAGAGTCTAGAAAATCACGATCATGAGAAACAATAACAAATGCACCCTTCCATTCACTTAATATTTTTTCCAACCATTCAATGTGATCTGTATCAAGGTTTGTTGTTGGTTCATCAGCAAGCAATAAAGAAGGATGTCTATATAAAACTTGTTGAAGATATTCCTTTGTGACTTCACCACCACTCTTTGTAGTACCCGCTTGTTGTTTTATCTGTGGTATGAGTTCAATTTTTGCGTACCGAGTCACTTTCCCATTATTTGGATTGATCTTTCCAGCCATTATGTTCAATAAAGTAGTTTTTCCACATCCATTCGGACCAATTAAACCGATTTTATCATGATCATGGATTTGTAAATTATTTACATCAAGTAACAAGCGGTCTCTTACATAATGTTTTATATGATTGATTTCTAATAAAATCATATAAACACTCCTTTGAATGACCGTTAGTGTCAAGTAAAGTTCGCAAAAACCATCAGCACTCCGATAAGGGTTATGCCACTTATATTCGGAGTTACCGATGGCTTTTCCTCTTTTCATTTTTGCGAACTTAATTTTACGTGATCGAATGACCCTTATCCATTAGGAAAGTAAGTGATGAACTTTATTTATCAAATATAATTCGTGCTCTCCCAATGCTTCGGGATATTGTTCCAATTGGCGGATCAGCGCCTCAAGCCGATCTTCCCGGGCTTTGTCTCCAAATGTGCCGGCCTGGCTGTTTCATTCCGTCAACAGTTTTTGCCCGTCAAAAGCGTCGAGCGCTTTTATCATAGGCGGATAACGCGGATGGTTCCGGAACAAGCTCCGGATCTCCCGTTCCACAGGAAACGGTCGAGACCGAAGAAGGCCCGGTCTTTAAATATTCCCGGCAGGCCGTGATCCAGGCGGCCCCGTCTCCGTTGATCACCAATTTATGGACCGTCGGATCATCATCGAAAGTCTCCATCAGGAATTCCTCAAACGCCTCCCAAAAAGGCTCCTTCCCGTCGTGAATGAAATAGCGTTTATTCTTCAGTCTCACCCGTTCCCCGTTCACTTCCCATCCCTGATGAACAGCGGAGATTTTGACTTCCTTGACATAAAGGACGTCCACTTCCACAAAGAGAGCAGGCTGGTGCACGGACTCCCGTTTTGGAATGCTTGATACCTCCAAGAGGTGTTTTCGGATCGTCTCATGGCTGATAACCCGATAGCCGAGAAGCGTTTCCAACGTACGGGCCGCTTTTCGATAGGAAGGGCCTTGAATGGCTAATTCGATGGCCGCTTTCTCCATCAATGGGCTGAACGTGCCTGTCCCTTCAAAATTCAGATAACGATCCAAAAGATAGACATATTCCCCGGTTTTTCGGTCACGGCAGTAATTTCGCTTCACCTCAATCTCATCAAAGAGGCTGACGATCTGAGCTTTCGCTTATCGAGCAGCCGAAACCGTTTTTTATCCCGTTCTTCGACAATCTGTTGATCCATGTCCTCCAAAAGACTTTTCAAAGCCTTTGAAAAGATTTCCTGCAATTTGCTCCAAAGGATTTGCTCAATCTGTTTTGAATTTGGGAATTCTGTGATATCCTTGTTCATGTGGGTTGCTCCTTTTATATTTTTTCCATGAGGGACTACTCCTTTCCTCTTTATTCATTAATATTTGCTTTCTTTCCTGCCGCGCTTACGCTTGGTTTCCCCTTCTCAAGGTGGGCGATCTTTGATCACTCGCCTGAAGGGGCTAAATTTTGCCCACAAATATTTTACTCATACCCTGCCAAATGGCGGTCGACCCTCCTTCGCCATTTGATACCTCTAATATTGCCCCCGATCATATTACGCCTGCTTATGCGAAATCGGACGGGGCCGCCTTCTCTTTTATCGGCAGGCGGAATGATTTTCCCGAGAAAAATTTCCGCGTGTTTCCTGCATCCGCATCCTCTCCTGGCCGAAGCGAAGCTTTTGTAAAATCCGGGGCGCTTCCTTCAACCGGCATCCCGGTTGCCCGGACCGGATCCTCTTTGCTAAACTTCGCGAAAAGGCTTTTCCATATCGTGGGAACGTTTTTTCCCAACCTTGGGCCATCGGCCCTTTCTTTGGCATGGACGATTTCCTCCGTGAAAAAAAAAAGAGCGCATGGCGCTCTTTTTTTCGGGTTTTTACGCCTTATACGGACAATACCTTCATCACATTGCGGACGGATTGGGCGGATTTTTCCAGGGCCGCCTTTTCTTCTTCGGTCAAATCCAGCTCGATCACCTTTTCCAGACCGTTTCCGCCGAGGATCGTTGGGACGCCCAAATAAATGCCTTCAAATCCGTACTCGCCTTCCAGATAGGCGATGGCGGGGAGGATCCGGCGTTGGTCTTTGACGATGGCTTCCACCATTTCAACGAGGGAGGCCGCCGGGGCGTAATAGGCGGAACCGTTCCCCAACAGGTTGACGATTTCCCCGCCGCCCTTCCGGGTTCTCTCCACGATGGCGTCCAAACGGTCTTTCGGGATGAGCTTTTCGAGGGGGATGCCGCCGGCATAGGAGTACCGGACGAGGGGGACCATGTCGTCGCCGTGGCCGCCCAAGACAAAGCCGGTCACGTCCTTAACGGAAATGTTCAATTCCTGGGCGACAAAGGTGCGGAACCTTGCCGTGTCCAAAACGCCCGATTGGCCGATGACCCGGTGTTTCGGGAAGCCGGATTCTTTATAGACGGTATAGGTCATGGCGTCGACCGGGTTCGTTAGCACGATGATCACGCAATCCGGGGAATATTTGACCACTTCTTTGGTCACCTGTTTCATGATTTTCTCGTTCGTTTGCACCAAATCGTCCCGGCTCATCCCCGGCTTGCGGGCGATCCCGGCGGTGATGATGACGATGTCCGAATCCTTCGTATCCTCGTAATTGGAAGTGCCGACGATGTTGGCGTCAAACCCCAGTACGGGGCTTGCCTCCAGCATGTCCAGAGCCTTGCCCTTGGTCGGGTTTTCCAATTGCGGGATATCCACCAAAACGATGTCCCCCAGTTCCTTTTTGGCGAGCAGAAACGCCGTCGTCGAACCTGTAAAACCGGCGCCGATCACCGAAATCTTTTTCCTTTTCATGACCATGTCCATTCCTCCCTAAAGATTGGAAATCGAGTGGAGACCGCCCCGGAAACCCCGGGGCAGGCCGATCAAAACTTCGTTATGCCATATTTTCAATCAATTTGTCGGCAAACTGGGAGCATTTGACTTCCGTGGCCCCTTCCATCAGGCGGGCGAAATCGTAGGTGACATATTTGGATGCAATCGTCTTTTCCATCGCCTTGATGATCAGGTCGGCCGCCTCGTTCCAGCCCAGATGCCGCAGCATCAGCACGCCCGACAAAATGACGGAGGACGGGTTCACCTTATCCAATCCGGCGTATTTCGGGGCGGTTCCGTGGGTCGCTTCAAAGATGGCATGTCCCGTATCGTAGTTGATGTTGGCCCCGGGGGCGATGCCGATCCCGCCGACTTGGGCGGCCAGCGCGTCGGAGATATAATCCCCGTTCAAATTCATCGTCGCAACCACGTCGAATTCCTTCGGCCGGGTCAAGATTTGCTGCAGGAAGATGTCGGCAATCACGTCCTTGACGATGATTTTTCCTTCTTCTTCCGCCTTTCTTTGGGCCTCGTTGGCGGCGTCCGCCCCCTTTTCCGCCTTGATCCGGTCATACTGGGCCCAGGTGAACACCCGGTCGCCGAATTCTTCCTCAGCCACTTCGTAGCCCCAATTTTTGAAGGCGCCTTCGGTATATTTCATGATGTTCCCTTTATGTACGAGGGTGACGGACTTCCTTCCTTCTTTGAGGGCGTATCGGATGGCGGCGCGGACGAGCCGTTTCGAGCCTTCTTCGGAGATCGGTTTAATGCCGATTCCGGAAGTTTCCGGGAAGCGGATTTTCTTTACGCCCATTTCATTTTGCAAAAAGTCGATGAGCTTCTTCACTTCTTCCGTGCCCTTCGCATACTCGATTCCCGCGTAAATGTCTTCCGTATTTTCCCGGAAAATGACCATGTCGGTATCCTGCGGCCGCTTCACCGGGGAAGGGACCCCTTCGAACCAGCGGACGGGCCTCAGGCAAACATACAGATCCAATTCCTGGCGCAAAGCCACGTTCAAGGAACGGATCCCTCCGCCGACGGGCGTGGTCAGCGGTCCTTTTATGGCAATGATATGTTCTTTGATCGTATCCAGCGTTTCCTGCGGGAGCCATTCCCCCGTTTGCTTAAAGGCCTTCTCCCCGGCCAAGACTTCTTTCCAAACGATCTTTCTTTTCCCTTGATAAGCCTTTTCCACAGAAGCATCCAAAACCCTGGATGCGGCGGCCCATATATCGGGCCCGGTTCCGTCGCCTTCGATGAACGGAATGATCGGATGGTCGGGAACGTTTAATACCCCGTTTTGAACCGTAATTTTTTCTCCGTTAGCCATGCGTTTCTACCTCCGTTTTTTATCAAAATCAAAGGTTAGGAAGGCGGTTTTCTCCTAACCTTTTTCCATTGTATCCGAATTTGATTATCCGCGATCTTCCAATTTTACGTAAGTTTGCTTGCCCGGGCCGACATATTCCGCACGGGGCCGGATCAAGCGGTTGTTCTCATATTGTTCCAATATATGCGCGAGCCATCCCGACATCCGGCTGATGGCAAAAATCGGCGTGAACAGGTCGTGTTCGATCCCCAGGCTGTGGTAGACCGACGCGGAGTAAAAATCCACATTCGGCGGAATGTTTTTCTCGGCGGTCACGATGCTTTCGATCTTCGTGGAGATATCGTACCATTTCGGTTCCCCGGTTAATTTCGTCAGCTTCTCCGACATTTTTTTCAAATGTTTCGCCCGCGGGTCGCCATTCCGGTACACCCGGTGGCCGAAGCCCATGATCTTTTCCTTGTTGGCCAATTTTTTCCGGATATAGGGCTCCACATTTTCCACGGAACCGATTTCCATCAGCATCTTCATGACCTGTTCGTTCGCCCCGCCATGGAGCGGCCCCTTCAAAGCGCTGATGGCGCTCGTCACCCCGGAATACACGTCGGACAGGGTGGCGACGCATACCCGGGCCGTAAAGGTGGAAGCGTTCAGCTCATGATCCGCGTGCAAAACCAGCGCCTTGTTGAACGCCTCGACGGCCACTTGGTCCGGTTCTTCGCCGTTTAACATATATAAAAAGTTGGCGGCGAAATTTAGATCCTTTCGCGGTTCGACCGGCTCCAGCCCTTTACGGATGCGGGAGAAGGCAGCGACGATCGTCGGGATCTTCGCCTGCAGGCGGACCGCTTTATTATAGTTGGCCTCCTTCGTGAAAACATCCGCCTCGTCATCAAACAGGCCGAGGAAGGAGACGGCCGTGCGCAATGCGGCCATCGGATGGACCTTCTGATTCGGATAGGACTTCAAATGATCGATGAGCTCCTTCGGGATCGGGGCATTTTCCGCCAGCAGTTTCTTGAAATCTTCCAATTCTTGTTTCTTCGGCAGCCGGCGATGCCACAATAAAAATACGACTTCCTCAAACAGCGCGTTTTCTGCTAGATCGTCAATGTCATAGCCGACATATGTCAGCTTGTCGTCGATGATGGAACTGATGCTCGACGTCGCAGCCACAACCCCTTCGAGACCTCTGGCAGTGTTCATTGTAATTCTCCCTTCATTCCTTTATTGTCGACTAATGAATAAACCCCGGAAAAGAAATTTTCCAAGGCTTCATTAGATTGAAAACCGATATGAAAAATAAAGATTTTCCAGTATAAAAAACAAAGAAGTTCGACAGATTGCCAGCCTTGGGAGATTAAGAAAATGCTTTCAAAAAACCTTAAAAAAAGGGAAACTGTCAAAAATCGTTCATTTCCAAAATTTATTATAACGGAAATTTTAAATTTTGTGAACGATCTGTGATAAAAATGTGAAAAAATTATTATTTTGGTAGAAAAATAAAATGCAAGGTTTATTGTAAATATTCGAATAATTTTATCGCCAGCCAGGCGATCCCCGCTCCGATCATCGGGCCGACCGCCACCCCGTTAAAGAAGGAAAGGCCGAGAATGGTCCCGAAGACGATTGCGGCCATCATGGCGGGATCCTCCGCCAGCTGCGCCACGCCGGCTTTGGCCAAGAGGGCGACCAGCACCCCCGACAACAGGGCGATCACCCCGTTTACGCTTTTCAAAGGGCCGATCAATTCCTGAAAACCGATCTCTCCCGTGGCGACGGGAACAAGCACGGCCACGGTAATGATCGTGATCCCCCAGTCGATCCCCTTTTCCTGAAGGATGGCAAAAATCCGGCCGCCGGGAAAAAGGATTTTGACGAAAAGCAAAAAAAGGACGGCGAGGATCAGCGGCTGATTTTTGGCAAAAACCCCCGCCGCAAGAAAAAGGAGCAAAAAAAGGTATGTCATCTTTTCACCCGCTCTTTTCGTTCGAAATCAAAAAGAATCCGTTCCGATGGCAACTGTCATTTTTTCGGTATACTGGTAATATATATAATGAAATCGTCCATCGTGGTACAATAAGGGAAAACCGGACGCTTTCGGCATTGCCGCCAAAGGCATCAAGGAGGAAAAGGAATGCAAAACCTTTGGGCGCAAGTCACCCGCACGCTGCTGGTCATCGGCACGACCATAGTTTCCCTGATCGCCCTCTATTTCATCGCGTCGTTGACCTATCCTTTTATCATCGCCTGGTTTATCGCGTTTTTAATCAATCCGATCGTCAACTTTCTGCAGATCAAATGGCGCCTGCCAAGGTCATTGGCTGTGCTGATCGTCCTCGTCGTCATTTTTGCGCTGCTCGCCACCCTTTTGACCTTGTTGGTCGTCGAGCTGATCTCGGGAACGGAATATATGGCGAAAACGCTTCCGGATCATATCCAGACGTTCATCCGCTTTATGGATCAATGGGTGGACGAAACCTTCCTTCCCCTCCTCAGCCAATTGAATTACATGTTCGACAATTTGGAAGAAGGGTATCAGGATACCATCATCGACAACATCAAATCCGTCGGAGCGAACCTCGCCTCCTCCATCGGGGCCCTTTTGCAGGCGGTCTTAAAAGGAATCCCGGGCTTCATCGGATGGTTTCCCTTTGCCGGAACGGTTTTCATCTTCATCGTTCTTGCCACCTTTTTCTTCAGCAAGGATTGGTACAAGCTGAAAACCATGACCTCCGGCTTCATCCCGGCCCGTTTCCGGAAAAAAGGGATGGCCGTTTACAAAGATTTGCGGAAGGCGCTGTTCGGGTTCATCCGCGCCCAGCTCACCCTCATTTCCATCACCGGGGTCATCGTCTTCATCGGGTTGCTGATCTTGAAGGTGCGCTACGCCCTGTCCCTGGCCTTCATCATCAGCTTCATCGACCTGCTGCCCTACTTGGGGACCGGGTTGGTTTTCGTCCCGTGGATCATCTATGAATTCGTCACCCATGATTTTCGGCTGGGGATCGGCCTCACCGTATTATATGTCGTCGTCATTGTCCAAAGACAATTGATGGAGCCGAAAGTCGTGTCCACCAATATCGGGGTGAGCCCCCTGGCCACCCTGATCTCCATCTTTGTCGGCCTGAAGCTCATCGGCTTTCTCGGACTCATTGCCGGCCCCATCGTATTGGTGCTGATCACCGCCCTCCATAAGGCGAAGGTATTCCATGAAATCTGGAACTTCATTAAGGGAAACGGGGCTTCGGCCAGCTGAGGGAAGCCCTTGTCTTGCGGCCCGTTTCCGGCCTTCTCCGGTCCCGGACCCAATGAAATCTTCAAGAAGGGGGTAAACCATTCCCTCGCCGCCGGCAACCGAAAATTTCCGCGGCTGCCGCAATGGACGGAGGAGCGCTTTTTCCCGACTTTTACGGTTGAATATTGAAAAATCGGGCTAAAAATGATTTTTTTGGAGCGCTTTCTGCGTCCCGGCGTCCGAAAAACGGATCCGCCGGCCGATGCGGGGCGGCTTTTCCCGTTTCGAACCCCGGCATGGCATCGGACAAAAAGCCAAAGCACGGGCGGCGGAAAACAATCAAAACAGGCGTGCAAGCAACCCGCTTTGCACGCCTGTTTTCTTCTTTTTTCCTGCTGCCTAATGCCAATATCGCCTCGTATAGACGAACGTCCGGCCGGACAGCCGCCTTTTGATGCCCCGGATGAAAAAGGGCTTCACCGTCCGCCTCGTGACCGGCCAAAGCAAATACAGCCCCAAAAGGTCGGTGATCAGCCCCGGAAGGAGCAGCAAAAACGCCCCGAGGAGGATGAACAGACCGTCCATGATTTCCTCCCCGGGAATTTGGCCGTAAGACAATTGGCGGCGGGCCTTTTCGATCGTAAACAATCCTTCCCGCTTCGTCAAATAAATACCGATGAGTCCCGAAAGCACGAGCAGGAACAACGTCCAGCCGATGCCGATCCATTTTCCCAAAAGGATTAGAAGAAGAAGCTCCATCACGCCGAGCATGATCAAGAAGGAGAAGAATTTGCGCATGAAACCCACCGCCTGGAAAGATAGTCCCGAGAATCTTTCAGAGAACGCTGGCATGGCCTTTATAGACGATGCCGCTCACCGCGTCAACCGTAATTTCCTGGCCGTCCTTCAGCACCTCGACCGCCTTTTCCGCACCGACGATGACCGGAATCCCGAGGCTTAAGCCGACCACCGCCGCATGGCTCGTAATGCCGCCTTCTTCCGTGACGATGGCGATGCATTTTTCAATGGCCGGCATCATTTCCCGATCGGTGGAATAGGTGACGAGGATGGAACGCTCCTTCACCTTTTCCAGGGCCTCCTGGCTGTTCCGGGCGATGACGGCCTTCCCGAAGGCCGTCTTTCTGCCGACCCCTTGTCCTTTCAAGAGGATGTCCCCGACCACATGAATCTTCATCATGTTTGTGGTACCCGCTTCCCCGACGGGAACGCCCGCGGTGATGACGACGATGTCCCCATGTTTGATCAGGCCGCTTTTTAAGCTTTCCTGCACGGATAATTCCAGCATTTCATCCGTGGAGGGAACCTTTTCGCCCAGCAGCGGATACACGCCCCAGACGAGCTCCAGCTGATTTCTTGTCCTTTCGTTGCTCGTAATGGCGATGATCGGGGATTTCGGCCGGTATTTGGCGATCATTCGCGCCGTATGCCCGCTTTCCGTCGGAGTGATGACCGCATGGATGTCCAAATTGATCGCCGTGTGGGCGACGGATTGGCAAATGGCGTCGGTCATGTTGTGTTCGGTCTGCTTGCTCCGGACGCTTAAAATTTCCTTATGGTTCAATTCCTTTTCGGCACAAAGGGCGATTTTATGCATCATTTTGACCGCTTCGACGGGATATTGTCCCGCCGCCGTTTCTCCGGACAGCATGACCGCATCCGTTCCGTCAAAAATGGCGTTGGCCACGTCGCTGGCTTCCGCCCGCGTCGGACGGGGATTCCTTTGCATGGAATCCAGCATTTGGGTGGCGGTAATTACCGGTTTGCCGAATTGGTTGCATTTCTTAATCAAGCGCTTCTGCACAATCGGAACTTCTTCCGCCGGGATTTCCACGCCCAGATCGCCCCGGGCGATCATCAGTCCGTCGGAAACCTCCAAAATTTCGTCGATGTTTTCCACGCCTTCCCGGTTTTCGATTTTCGGGATGATCTGCACATCCGTCGCCCCGTATTTTTCCAGCAGTTCGCGGATGTCCAGAACATCCGAGGCGCGGCGGACAAAAGAGGCGGCGATAAAATCGATTCCGTGCTTAATCCCGAAAATGATGTCGGCGGCATCCTTTTCGGTGATGCCGGGCAGTTTGATGGAAACCCCCGGGACATTCACGCCCTTTTTATTTTTCAGGACGCCGTTGTTCAGGACTTTCGCGACGATTTCTTTTTTGTCGAGCAATTTATCCACGACTTCCAGCCCGATCAGCCCGTCATCCAAAAGGATCGAGGAACCGACCTCGACATCGTGGATCAAACCGCTGTAAGTGACGGAAAATCTTTCCTTCGTGCCGAGGACCTCTTCCATGGAAATGCGGACGATGTCCCCTTTGCGCAATTCCACCGCGCCGTTTTCCATATCGTGGGTGCGGATTTCCGGGCCCTTCGTGTCCAAGAGGAGCGCCACGTTCTTTTTCGTAATTTTTTCCGCTTCCCGGAGGTTGAGAATCCGTCTCTCGTGTTCTTTATGGTCGCCGTGGGAAAAATTCAGCCGGGCAACGTTCATCCCCGCTTCGATCAACGCGACGAGCATCTCCACCGATTCGCTGGCCGGTCCGATCGTGCAAACGATTTTGGTCTTTCTCATTTTGATGGCCTCCTGATCCTAAATCGATAGTTCCTTCGACAACTTAAACATTTCCCGGTCAATCTCATGGGGAACGTCCAAAATTTCATTGAAATCATAATCGACGATTTGATTGTTTTGGATTCCGACCGCCCTGCCGCCTTTTCCTTCGAGCAGGAGTTCCACCGCCCTGGAGCCGAGGCGGCTTGCCAAAACCCGGTCGTAGGCGGATGGGGAGCCTCCCCGTTGAATATGTCCCAAGACGGAAACCCGGATTTCCATATTCGTCCGTTTCTTCAGTTCCTCGGCAAACTTGACGCCGCTCGTCACGCCTTCGGCGACGATGATGATGCTGTGCTTTTTCCCCCGCTCTTTTCCGCGGTGCAGCCGTTCGATGATATCATCGATGCTTTCCTCGACTTCCGGGATCAAAATCGTTTCCGCGCCTCCGGCCAAACCTGTCCAAAGGGCGATATCCCCCGCATTTCTTCCCATGACTTCGATGACGAAGGTCCTTTCATGGGAAGAAGCCGTGTCCCGGATTTTGTCGATCGCATCGATGACCGTGTTCAACGCCGTGTCAAAACCGATCGTCCGGTCCGTTCCTGCAATATCATTATCGATCGTTCCCGGGATTCCTATGCATGGAATGCCCTGCTCGCTCAACGCCTTGGCCCCGCGGTAGGAACCGTCCCCGCCGATCACCACCAGCCCTTCGATGCCGAATTTTTTCAGCTGGGCAATGCCCATCTGCTGGCCCTCCTTCGTGACGAATTCGGGGCATCTTGCCGAGCGGAGAATCGTTCCGCCGCGATGGATGATGTCACCGACCGAGCCCAATTCCAGCTTTTTGATGTTACCGTTGATCAGCCCTTGATAGCCCTGGTAAATGCCGTAAACCTCCAGCTGATGATAAATCCCTTTTCGGACCACCGCCCGGATCGCCGCATTCATCCCGGGCGCATCCCCGCCGCTCGTTAAAACGCCAATCCTTTTCATCCTTTTCACCTTTCTTACTTTCCTGAAATCTTTTTTGTACATTGTTAATTATTATACATTTTAAAAATACCATGACTGGAGATGTAAAAACAACAGCGACCCCTAATATAAGAAAATACTGAATTCTGCATCCGGATCCCTGCTTTTCCTTCCCGGAAAAAACCGGAGGAAAGAAGAAAAGAACGCACACAGAGGCACGTTCTTATTCATTCCCATTTCATTCCTTTTCAAAAGCGAAAGCGCCGATTTTTTTAAATTTTTCATAGCGATGGCGGATCAATTGTTCCCTGGACATCGGCACCAGCTCTTTCAAAGAATTTTCAATCACCGGATCGATGAAGGCGGCCTGTTCGGCCACATTCCGATGGGCGCCGCCCCTCACTTCCGGGATGACCTCATCGATCACTCCCAATTCCTTCAAATCATAGGCGGTGATTTTCATCGTCTCCGCCGCCCTTTTCGCCAAGGAAGCGTCTTTCCACAGCAGGGCAGCCGCCCCTTCGGGCGAAATCACCGAATATGTAGAATTTTCCAACATATGAATATGATTTCCAACTCCGAGGGCGAGGGCTCCTCCGCTCCCCCCTTCACCGATGACTATGCAGATGATCGGGACGCCGAAACCGGCCATTTCGAACAGATTCCGGGCGATCGCCTCGCTTTGTCCCCGTTCTTCCGCCGCCTTCCCGGGATATGCCCCCTTCGTGTCGATGAAGCAGATGATCGGCCGGCCGAATTTATCCGCCTGGCGCATGAGTCGCAAAGCCTTCCGGTAGCCTTCCGGATGGGGCATGCCGAAATTTCTGCGGATGTTTTCCTTCGTGTCCTTCCCCCGCTGATGGCCGATGACGGTCACCGGCAGGCCCTTGTATTTCGCCACGCCACCCACGATCGCTTCATCGTCCCCAAACAGGCGGTCGCCGTGAAGCTCGAAAAAATCTTCGAACAAATGGGCGACATAATCCAGGGTGGTGGGACGCTCCGGATGCCTGGCGATTTGGACCCGGTCCCAAGGCTTCAAGTTGCGGTAAATTTCATTTTCCAATTTCATCAGCCGGTCTTCCAGCTTTTGAATCTCCTCGGCCAAATCCACATCCGCATCGTTCATGATGGACTTCAGCTCGTCGATTTTATTTCTCAATTCAATGACCGGCTTTTCAAAATCTAAGACGTAAGCCACGGGAGCTCGCCTCCTTGTCGGTGCAGTTCAAGAATGAGGGAGATCTTGTCCTTCAGTTGATCCCTCGGGATGACGGCATCCAATTGCCCGTGCTTCAAGAGGAATTCGGCGGTCTGAAAATCTTCCGGCAATTTTTCCCGGATCGTCTGTTCGATGATCCTCCGTCCGGCAAAACCGATCAGCGCCCCGGGCTCGGCAAAATTATAATCGCCCAACGAAGCGAAACTGGCGGAAACGCCGCCCGTTGTCGGATGGGTCATGACGGAGATCGTCAAACCGCCGCGGTCGCTGAACCGTTTGAGGGCCGCGCTCGTCTTCGCCATCTGCATGAGGCTGAGGACCCCTTCCTGCATGCGGGCGCCTCCGGAGGCGGCAAAAAGTATTAAAGGAAGCTCCCGCTCTTCCGCATGTTCGATCACCCGCGCGATCTTTTCCCCGACGACCGAGCCCATGCTGCCCATGCGGAAGGATGAATCCATCACCGCACCGACGACGGGAAACCCGTTCACCGTCCCCTCACCGGTGACGACGGCTTCATTCAATTTGGAAACTTCCCTGTCCTTTTCCAATTTTTCCAAATAACCGGGAAATGATAATGGATTTTCGGAAACCATTTCCCGGTCCATTTCCCGGAAACTGCCGGCGTCGAAAAAGCTGTCGATCCTTTCTTTTGCCGTCATGGGAAAATGGTAACGGCAGTGGAGGCAAAGTTTGTAATTCCGCAGAAGTTCCTTCGTAAACATGATCCTCTTGCATTTCGGGCATTTCGTCATGATTCCTTCCGGGACGTCATTTCTGGCCGATTGGGCGGGAACGGTGGCGTATCTCTTTTTGTTTTTGGCAAACAGATCTTTCAGCAAGTCGCATCCTCCTCAATTATGGAAACATCCGCATGTTCTCCGGGATTGTCTACTACTGTATCGAAAGGCGGGCAAAAATCATGTCGTTATTTGCCGACAGCGGTGTGACATTTATTGATCTTATTTTTATAGACCGATACGGCCGCCGCCTCGTCGCCGTCATTCACGCATGAAAGCAGCTGCAGGAAAACCGCTTTGTCCGTCCGTCTTTCCGGCCGGTGATAGTAAGGGGCGTATTCCGTCAAAATCCGCCAGATCTTCAGCAGGAGACGGTTGTCCGTGTTTTTGATCAGCCAATCGAAGAAGAGCCTTTGATCGATGGCCTCCTCCGCTTCCCATCGTTCCGCCGGAAGCTTCTTCCCGCGGCGAATCAAGTCGGCGATGGCGCCGGTCTCGATCAGCTGAATCGTATTTTCCAGATCCGTCCTCGCCTGATGGCTTTGCAAGACGAAAGCCCCCAATATTTCCACGAGGCGGTGGTTGCGAAAATCGCAAATGTACGTTCCTTCTCCCCTTTTCGTTTCGATCAGCCCCAGCAATTCCAGGGAGCGCAACGCCTCCCGGACGGAGGACCGACCGACTTTCAGCCGGTCGGAAAGTTCCCGTTCGGAAGGAATTTTGTCCCCCGGTCCCAAATGGTTTTCATCGATCAGCTGCTTAATTTTTTCCACGATCTCCAAAAAAATTTTCGAAGGATAGCCGCTTTCGTTCACCTTGTCCCCGACCCTCTGCTTATCGCTGAGATTTTCATCGTTTTTTCCTCAATCTCCTTCGGATCGACCTTCACCCGGGCGACGCCGGTTTCCATCGCCGCCTTTGCCACCGCCGCGGCCACCTTCGGCGCGACACGGGGATCGAAGGGGGCGGGAATGACGTAATCCGGATGCAATTCCTCGTCGGAAACGAGGGAAGCGATCGCTTCCGCGGCGGCCCGTTTCATGTCTTCATTGATGTGGGTCGCCCGCACGTCCAAGGCACCGCGGAAAATGCCGGGGAAGGCCAGCACGTTATTGACCTGGTTCGGATAGTCGGAACGGCCCGTGCCGATGACGACGGCGCCGGCCTCCTTCGCCTCCTCGGGCATGATCTCCGGATCCGGATTGGCCATGGCGAAGATGACCGGTTTGTCGTTCATCGAACGGATCATCTCTTTCGTCAGGGCGCCCGCGACGGATACGCCGACAAAAACATCCGCGCCTTTGATGGCGTCCGCCAAAGTGCCTTTCAATTTTTCCCGGTTGGTGAAGCGCGCGACTTCCGCCTTGATTTTGTTCATGCCGAAGGGGCGCCCTTCATAGATGATGCCTTTGGAATCGCATAAGATCATGTCGCGCACCCCGTAATGATGGAGCAGTTTGATGATGGCGATGCCGGCGGCGCCGGCCCCGTTGGCCACCACTTTGATATCGGAAAACTTTTTGCCGACGATCTTCAAGGCGTTGACCAGGCCGGCAACGGTGACGATGGCCGTGCCGTGCTGGTCGTCGTGGAATACGGGGATATCCAATTCCTTCTTCAGCCGCTCTTCCACTTCAAAGCAATGGGGCGCGGCGATATCCTCCAAATTGATGCCCCCGAAAGCCGGCTCCAGCAGTTTTACGGTCTCGATGATCTTTTCCACATCGTTCGTGGCAAGGCAAATCGGGAAGGCGTCGACGCCGGCGAAGCTCTTGAACAGGACCGCCTTCCCTTCCATGACGGGCAGGGCCGCTTGCGGGCCGATATTCCCCAGTCCGAGAACCGCCGTTCCGTCGGTGACGACGGCGACCGTATTCCCTTTCAATGTATAATCATAGACCGTTTCCGGACGGTCGTAGATCGCTTTGCACGGTTCCGCCACACCGGGAGAATAGGCCAAACTCAAATCATGGGCATCCTTGATTTCCACCTTGGAGACCACTTCCAGTTTCCCCTGGTGCATCCGGTGCATATGCAGGGCTTCTTCCTTGAGCGTCAAAGATGTTCACTCCTTAAAAAGGGATAAATCCCCGCGAACCGTTCGCATCCCTCCCGGAGGCCGGAAAACCGTGAAAGGATTCCGATTTCGGGACGGGCCGATGCAGTTCCGGGGCGTTCTTCAGCCTGCCATCTTCGTCAGCGGACAAACCGGTTCAACGGATCGCCGAACTGGTCTGACCACAGGGTATCTCATAAAACATATTAACATATATCCTCTTTCTGGAAAAGAAGATTTTCAGTCGACAAAACGGGCGTCCTTTACCACAAACTGGCGGCGGTTATTGCGTTTTTCCACAATCCCGGCCAATAAGGCGAAGGCGTCCTTTTTGAATCTGCCGCCGAATTTCCGATAGACGTCGGGAAAGACGACGGCGTCCATCTCCCCGCTCTCGTCGCTGATCGTCAAAAAGGCCATGGGTTCCCCGTCCTTCGTCCGGATCTTTTTCTCTTCCGCGATCCAAACCCCCACCTTGACGTACCGTCTTTCGCTCTTGATCTCGTCCAGAAACAGCGACCCTTGGGAAAGGAACCAGTCGCGGTAGTAGGAGGCCGGGTGCTTGGACACGAAAACCCCCATCAGCTCTTTCTCATACAGCAGTTTGGCCATGACCGGCATCGGTTCGACGGTCACGTATTTCGGCTTAAATTGCTGTTCCAGGGAATTGAACATGTCCAATTGCCGGCCGTCGCCCCCGAAAATGGCCGCATGCTCCAGGGCGGCATCCAACGAGGCCAGCAGGGTCGCCCGGTCCTGACCGAACTCATCGAAACAGCCCGCCTTGACGAGGGCCTCCATAACCTTCCGGTTGACGACCCGCAAAGACACCCGCAGGCAGAAATCAAACAGATCTTCAAAGGGCCTCTCTTCCCTCGCCCGGAGGATTTCCTTGATCGCCTGGACCCCGACTCCCTTGATGCAGGCCAGGCTCATGCGGACGGCGTTTCCCTCGACGGAAAACAGGCGGCCGCTCCTGTTGATGGAAGGTCCCAAGACGGAAAAGCCCATCCTTTTTAATTCCCTGATGTACTCGGCGATCTTTTCTTCATGCCCGATGACGGAAGAAAGCAGGGTGGCCATGAAATACAGGGGATAGTGGGCCTTCAGGTACGCCAGCTGGTAGGCGATGACGCTGTAGGCGACGGCATGGCTTCTCGGAAAACCGTAGTCGGCGAAGCGGACGATCATGTCGTACACCTGATCGGCGACCGCTTCCGGATAGCCCCGCTCGACCGCCCCGGATACGAAATGGGAACGTTCCTTGTCCAAAATTTCCCGCTTCTTCTTCGATACCGCCCGCCGCAAAAGATCCGCCTGGCCGAGGGTAAATCCGGCCATCGTCGAGGCGATCTGCATGATTTGTTCCTGATAGACGATGACACCGTACGTCTTTTTTAAAATCGGTTCCAAGTCTTCATGGGGATAGCGGACCTTTTCCAACCCGTGTTTCCGCCGGATGTAGACGGGGATGAACTGCATCGGGCCGGGACGGTACAGGGCGTTGACGGCAACGATGTCTTCGAACTCCGTCGGTTTCAGTTCCGTGAGCACCTTCCGCATTCCTTCCGATTCCAGCTGAAAGACGCCGGTCGTGTTGCCGCTTTGCAAAAGGCGGTACGTCTTTTCATCCCGGAAAGAGATGTTTTTCATGTCAAAACCCGGGTTTGCCTTTTCCCGGATCATTCGGACGATGGACTCCATGATCGTCAGATTCCTGAGCCCCAAAAAGTCCATTTTCAATAGCCCGAGCTCTTCCAATATGCCCATCGGATATTGGGTCAACAAGATCTCTTCGTGCCCTTTCTGCAAAGGGACCATTTCGATGAGGGGCATCCCGGAGATGACGACCCCCGCCGCATGGGTGGACGTGTGCCGCGGCAGCCCTTCGATTTTCAGAGAGATTTGGTAGATGCGGCGGAAGGGTTCCCTTTGGATCAGCCGCCTCAGCTCCTCCGACTGGGCAGCGGCCTCCTTCAGCGTCAGGCCGGGCCTGGAAGGGATGGCCCGCGATATTTGCTCCAACTCCTTTCCGGACAGCCCGAAAACCCTGGCGGTATCCCGCATGGCCGCCTTCGCCTGAAAGGTTCCGAAGGTGATGATCTGGGCCACATGCTTCGACCCATATTTCCGGGCGACGTAGCGGATGACCTCGTCCCGCCGGTGATCCGGAAAATCGATATCGATATCCGGCATCGAAATGCGGTCCGGATTGAGGAAACGTTCGAAGAGCAGCTGGAACTTGATCGGGTCCACATCGGTAATGCCGAGGGCATAGGCGACGAGGGAGCCCGCCGCCGACCCCCTTCCCGGGCCGACGAGGATCCCGTTTTCTTTGGCGAAACGGACGAAATCCCACACGATCAAAAAATAATCGCTGTATTTCATTTCCGTAATCACGTTCAATTCATATTCCAGCCGCTCCCGGTATTCCGGCGTCACCGGCCGTACCCGCCGCGCCAGGCCCGCTTCGCACAGCTCCCGCAAATACCGATCCGCGGATTTTCCGGACAAGGGATATTTCGGCAATAAAAAACCTTCGTTCAGCGGGATGCGGACATCGCATTGCCGGGCGATCTCCGCCGCGTTTTCCAGGGCTTCCGGGCAGTCGGAAAAAATCGCCTCCATCTCGGCGGGGGTTTTGAAATAAAGCTCCTTTTCAAAGGGGGGGCGGGAAAGGTTTTCGACGGTCGTGTTTTCCCGGATCGCTTCGAGAATCTTCCAGGCGGCATAATCTTCCTTCTGCAGGAACAGGACTTTGGGAGCGGCGGCGCAGGGGATGCCCGTCGCTTCCGACAGGCGGAAAATCTTTTCTTCCAGTTTTTTTTCGTCGGCCACATTCATCTTTTGCAGGCCAATATAAAAAGCGGTTTCACCGAACAGCTCCCGGTAAAAGGCGGCCCGCTGCAGCGCCTTTTCGTCCTCGTCCTGAAGCAGCAGCCGCCCGATTTCCCCTTCCCTTCCGGGCGTGATGGCGATCAGTCCTTTCGTGTAATGCTTCAGCCATTTGACCGGGATGCCTTCCGGCGATTTGACGAGGATGGCGCTCGATATTTTCAAAAGATTTTTCAATCCGTCGTTGTCCTTGGCGAGCAAAATCAACGGCGCCGCCCCGGTCTCCTCCCCCTCGGGCAGGACGTCCGCCGTCAGACCGATGATCGGACGGAGGGAATGCTGCAAACAGGCCTTATAAAACGGCACGACCCCGTACATCGCATTCCGGTCGGTTAAAGCGACGGCCTCATAGCCGTATTCCTTCGCCTTTTCCGCCAATTTCTCCGGCATGATCGTGCTCGAAAGCAGCGTATATGAACTGAAGGTGTTAAGGTGAACAACGGACATCGGCTATCACCTTTTCGCATCGCTTTTTCGTCCCCGCAAATCTAATTTCATTATATTATTTCGAAAGACAAACTTCCACGCCGCCCGCTCATAATGTCCGGATCCCATTCATACATTTAAGGTGACCAACCCTTTACCTTAACCGATTTCCCGGGGGGAATCACAAATATAGGGGATGATGAAATGAACGAGGCGTTCGTTCCCAGCTTTATCCACAGCTTTTTTATCGCGTTGGGGGTCATCGTCGGCGGATCGCTCATCGGCGGCTTTTCCGCCTTTTTGACGGGGAAACCTCCCCTCACGGAAATCTACCGCCTCTCCAACAGCCTGCGGATCTGGGCGATCGTCGCCGCCATCGGCGGAACCTTCGATACCTTTTACAGTTTCGAGCGGGGGCTGTTTCAAGGGGAGACGAAAGATATCATCCGGCAGATTTTATTGATTTTGTCCGCCGTCGGCGGGGCGCAAACCGGAAACCTGATCATCAACTGGCTGACCCAGGAGCACCTGTCATGAGGGTCCCGGAAAAATTTTATCGCGCCCGGAACTGGCAGCGCTTCTTCGCCGGGGTATTTTTCGGGGCCGTGTTAAGCTGGGGAATCTTCCTTTATCTGTTCGGCGCGCTGCAGGAGGAGCAGGCGAAAACGATCAAAAAGCAGCAGGAATTCATCGCCGAATTGGAAAAGGAGAAAAAGATCTGGCAGGAGGATTTTGAAAAACGGAACGAAGAAAATGAAGGGAAATTGACCGTCAACAAGATCGAGGTAAAGATCGCGAACGCGGAAAAATACCGGGTGGATCCGTTAACGGTATTTGAAATCGAAAAGGAAGTGAAGGAAGACATCCGGGCGCTCTTGGCCAAAGATCTGGAAGAGGTGTTCAACACGAGGGAAATCATCCGGCGGGCGGTGGAAAACAAGGAGGTGGAAATCAACGATAAACGGTATGTTTTGAAAATCAGGGAGATGTTCATTTATACCACTTTCATCCTGCGCATCGATCTGCTCTTGGCGTAATTCGGAGCCTTCCGGCTCGGGCCCTTTTCGCCGGAAAAAATGCCGGAAAAGGATCATCCCATCCGGCAAACCGCTTCTTCCAGCTCTTTCATGACCCGATCCACTTCCTCCCACGAACGGATGCTTGCCCCCGCGGCCATCGGATGGCCGCCGCCGCCGAATTTCCGGGCCACCTCATGGACATGGGGGCCTTTGGAACGGAAGCGGACGCGAATCTGGTCTTCCTCTTCGATGAAAAACACCCACGCGTTCAACCCTTCGATGTTTCCGAGGGTGCTGACCAAAAGGGAAGCTTCCTCGGGCCGCAGGCGGAACTTTTCCAGCATCTCCTTCGTCAAGATGACCTTTGAAATCCCGCAGGCGTTCATTTCGAAATTTTGCAAGACATATCCGTTCAATTTCGCCAGCTCCGGCTTCATCCGGTACATCCGGTCATACAATTCGGTCCGGGAAAAGGGATAACGGATCAGCTGGCTGGCGTAGGCGAAGGTTTTTTCCGTCGCGTTCGGATACAAAAATCGCCCCGTATCTCCCACGATGCCGGCATACAGCAGCCGGGCGCCTTCCGGGGAAAGTTTGAGCCCCCGGTCTTTTCCGCGCAAAAACAGTTCATAGATCATCTCGCTCGTGGAACTGGCCCCCGGATCCACCCACGACAGATCCCCGTACGGCTCCAGATCGGGATGGTGATCGATTTTTATTAAAAAATCGCCAAGCTTGTATCTTTCATCATCGATCCTTTCCTCGTTCGCCGTGTCGCAGACGATGATGAGGGCCCCTTCAAAGTCGCCGTCGGACAGGCGGTCCATGCGGTTTAAATAAAGCAGGGTGGGCTCATCCTTCCCGGCGGCATAAACCTTTTTTTCCGGGAAGGAATGCCGGATGATTTCGGCGAGCCCTCCCTGGGATCCGTAGGCGTCCGGATCCGGGCGCACATGCCGGTGGATGATGATCTTATCGTATTCCTTCAGCTTCGCTATGATTTCTTCTATCATTCCGTCTTCTCCTCTTTCTCGTTGTGCGATTTTCCGCCGCCTTGAAGGTCCCCGGCCGCCTTTCTTTGGTGAGGCCGGGTCGGATGGTGGCATTTTTCCCGAAAAGCCGCTAAAATAAAAGGGAAGCCAGGAACGGAGGAATGACCTATGCCGATATTCGTGATATGCATCCTATTCTCCCTTGCCTTTTACCTTTATTACCGGGTAAAAGCCTTCCGATCGAAAAAAGCGAACGAAAAAAAATGGCTGTCGGCGAAAGCCACCCTTGCCCTCGGTTCCTTTGTCGCCTTTTTCGGCTTGAACCGGCTGTTTATCTCGACGACGCCGGTTTCGCTCGCGGTCGGCATCACCTTCATCGCGGTGGGGGGAATCGCCGTCTGGACCAGCTACAAGGCCTATAAATACTACCTGCCCCATGTCCTCGAAGAAGCAGGGCGTTCCAAAGGATGATCCCGGGAACGGCCCTGCTTCTTTTTGGACGGCGGAATCAGCGGTCGATAATTTGGAACATCATCACCGCTTTGCTGACGATCATTCCCTCGTGAAACACTTCCACTTCCATTTTGCCGAATTTTCGTCCCAATTCCAAGATCTTCGGCTGCACTTCGATCGTCTGGTCGAGCTGGATCGGCTTGATGAAATAGGTCGTCAAGCTTTCCACGATGATATCCCGTTTTTTCGTCAGATGCAACACCCGGTTCGCCGATTCGACGATCACCGACGTCAGGACAGCGGTGGACAGGGAACCGTGGACATTGGTCATCTGCGGGGTGATGGTAAATTTATAAACAAACTCCCCTTTTTCCTGGTCGGCGAGCTCGAGCTGGCTGGCGATAATGTCGTCGATCCTCTCGCCGACGTGGGGCTGCCTTTGGTTGGTATGCAGCGCCTTTAAAACATCCTGCCGGCTGATCAGGCCTTGGAAGCGGTTGTCCTCGTCCACCACGGGCAAGATTTCGATGCCTTCCCAAATCATTTTATGGGAAGCGGCGGCAACGCTGGTCTTCGCGTTGGTCGTAATCGGCTGCTTCGACATGATTTTCTCGATCTTCGTTTTCCTGTCGGCGTTGAGCACGTCCTTGGACGTGACGACGCCCACCACTTTCCCGTTGTCGTCGATCACCGGAAACCGGGTGTGGTTCGATTGTTTGTTCAGTTCAAACCACCGTTCGACCCGGTCCCCATCCCGCAAATAAAAGGATTTTTCCTTCGGGATCAGGATGTCTTCCACCAGCAGAATCTCTTTTTTGATCAATTGGTCGAAGATCGCCCGGTTGATGATCGTGGCCACGGTGAATGTATCATAGGAGGTGGAGATCACGGGCAAGTCCAGTTCATTGGCCAGCCGTTTCACCCGCTCTTCCGTATCAAAACCTCCGGTGATCAAAACGGCCGCCCCCGCCCGCAAAGCATATTCCTGGGCCTTCGTCCGGTTGCCGACGATCAATAAATTCCCCGCCTCCGTATAGCGCATCATCGCGTCCACTTCCATGGCCCCGATGACGAATTTGTTCAGTGTTTTATGGAGGCCGCCCTTCCCCCCCAGGACTTGTCCTTCCACGATGTTGACCACTTCGGCGAAGGTCAGTTTTTCTATATTCTCTTTTCGTTTTTGCTGGATCCGGATCGTTCCCACCCGTTCGATGGTGCTCACATAGCCCCGGCTTTCCGCCTCCTTGATGGCCCGGTAAGCCGTCCCTTCGCTCACGTTCAAGTCCTTGGCGATCTGTCTTACGGAAATCTTCCATCCGACGGGCAGTTCTTCAATATACTTTAATATTTTCTCGTGTTTGGTCGCCAATCTTTTCACCTTTATTGGAAATTTTTCGATCCCTGTTTTATAACAAATGATTCCGGTTGATTCTGTTCATCATCCATTATAAAGGGTCGGAAAGCGACAATCAACAAAGGACGGGCATGCGGGGCCGGTCCGGCAGACAGCTGGCCCCGCGGAAGAAAGGGAAAACCGTCAAGGACGGGAAAGCACATTTTTTCTGAAGCGGCTGCCACAGGAGAGCGTCCGGCCTTCGTCGTCGAACATAACAGCGACCTCATCCGGGCGTCCGACTGGGTCATCGACCTGGGTCCGGAAGGCGGTCCCGCCGGCGGGACGGTCGTGGCGGAAGGCACACCGGAAGAAATCGCAAGGAACGAACGGTCGTACACGGGGAAATTCTTAAGGTTGTAAATGGACGTCCCTGGATTTGGACTGCACCCTCTCAAGCAGAAAAACAAAAATAAGATGAAGTCATGGGCTTTAGTCCGAATTTCCACCGGGCTGAGGCCTTTTAATTTGGCTTGTAACCGTTCCTCCTTGTAATAGTGGATATAATTCTTGATGTCTTCCGCCGATTCCTTAAAAGTTTCATAATGGCGAAGAATACCTTTCCACTTTCAAAGTCCACCAGAAGGGCGCCATGCAGGCATGATCGGTACATTTTCCTTCAACGCAAAAACGCGGCGAATTTTCTCCTCTCGACGGTTGCGGGCAGAACTTTCCCCAGTACGCCATCCCATCTTGGACCCCTTTCCGTCAAGGAAAATCCCCTTTCCGCATCAACCATTCGGGAAAGGGGATTTCAGGTGCAGCCCGGTATCCGGAATCTCAGCCAAACGGGAAGGCAACTTTTTTATTCGAAAAGGGTTTCCTTAAAGTTCAATCTCATCGCCCGGTTTCAGCACCTTGCCGTTTCCGCCTTCCAACTTCGCCACGAAGGCTTCCGGATCCTGCTGAATCACCGGGAACGTATTGTAATGAATCGGGACGACGGTTTTGGCGTTCAACAGTTTGGCGGCATAGGCCGCGTCTTCCGGCCCCATCGTGAAATTGTCGCCGATCGGCAGGAAAGCCAGGTCGATCGGATGCCGT
The DNA here is from genome assembly GCF_000383875.1 of Caldibacillus debilis DSM 16016. Taxonomy (NCBI): domain Bacteria; kingdom Bacillati; phylum Bacillota; class Bacilli; order Caryophanales; family Bacillaceae; genus Caldibacillus; species Caldibacillus debilis. The sequence goes on from NZ_KB912915.1 coordinate 36,248, forward strand.
TCCCCGATCAGCTTCATGTCGGAGAACAGGGCCGTGTCCCCGGCGTGATAGATCGTTTTTCCTTCAATGGTCAAAAGGACGCCGGCGGGCATGCCGAGATAAACGATGGTACCGTCTTCCTCCACGATGCTGTTGCTGTGGAATGCCTGCGTCAATTTCACCGTGCCGAAATCGAAACGGTAGGAACCGCCGATGTTAATCCCGTGGGTTTTCAGCCCTTTGCGGCCCAAATATTCCGCCAGCTCGTTGATGGCGATCACGAGGGCGTTTTTCTTTTTGGCAAGCTCCACCGTATCCCCCAAATGGTCCCCGTGGCCGTGGGTTAAAACGATCACATCCGGCGCTTCCCTTTCGACCTGCAAATCCGTCAGCGGGTTGCCGGTAATAAACGGGTCGATCAAGATTTCCTTCCCGTCCGTTTTGATTTGGACGATCGCATGTCCATGATAGGAAATTTTCATTCCGATCACTCCCCTTTGCGTAGTCTATTTACTCTTTTCTTTACATTTTGGCAAACTCCTGCATCAACAGGCAAGATCTTTTCCCGGCTTTTCCATGCAAAAAGGGGCCAACATCCATGGCCCCTTTTTTCGGGAGGAAACGGGTGAAGAAGATCCGTTGACCTGGCAAAAATCCGCCGCTCCCTTTTCTGCCGGGGAAAAAATCCCGTCTCCCCCGGAAAGGGTTTGCTGCGGCCGGCTCTCCGGTCCCCTTTTCCCCATTCCACAACGGACAGGTTTCGAAGAGAACAAGATTTTTTCTCATGGCGGCCTTTCGATTCATGCGGAAGATTCGCAAGATACGGGATCCTTCGGGATGCTTCCGGATTTCCGGCGATTCCTTTGCCGTCGGGACGGATTCGCACGAAGCAAAGTCCTTCGGGATTCCCGCTAAATCCCCTTTTTGCGAACGGATCCGGCTTCGCCTTTGTCCGGTTTTTCCTTTAACGCATAAAAGGCGAAATCATCGAAATAGGCGGAGGTCAAAGCATAGGATGTGCTTAAGGCGAACAGGCGGGCATAGGCGGCATTTTCGGGGGCCGCAATGATTTTCTCGATCTTCTGCCACCTTTGTTCCCCGTTTTTGACTTGAACGGCCTCTTCCGCCAGCTGGCGCCCCTCGCGGTCGTATATGCGGATCAACAGCGACGGCGTCCCGGATTCGATAAACAGCTGGACGCTGCCTTTATAGATCCCGCGGGGCCGGACCGGAATCGGATCGCTGTAGACGGCAACGGACCGGTTTTGCCATCGGTCGTCGATTTTTAAACTGTAGCGGCCTTTGCGGGATTTCTCGTCCGTGACGGCAAAGCTGTAGCCTTCGCCGGTTTGGAACATGGATGTCCAGCCGGAGAGGCCGGCTTCAAAGCCGGGATTTTTCACGTGCATTTTTTTCCATTTGCCCTTTTCGATCACCCGGATCTTGGCCAGCACCGTCCGGTTATCCCCCTTGGAAAAATAGATGTCCCCGTCTTTTCCGAGGGTGAAGGAGACGGTATTCACGATAAACTTGTACTTCAAAGTAACAGGATCGATGACATATAATTCGTTGCCGATGTTCGCATAGAGGAACCCCGATTTCGACCACTCCAGATGGATGGAATTCCACGCCCCCATGGCCGGATTTTTGACGACCTCGACGCTTTTTACCACTTTCAACGTCCGGGGATCCAACGCAAAGACGAACCCTTTGGAAGCTCCCCAGATATAGCCGTCCTTCGGCCCGACCGTCAATTCCCCGATATGCTCCGGCTTTCCGAGCCCGTCGATCTGCAGCCCGGTTTCTTGCGTTTTTGCCTCGCGGACGGGATCCCAAACAAAGATCTTCGCCTCATTTGCGGCCGGGGTGCTTCCCAATCCGCCGTAAATCGTGGTCGATCCGTATACCTTTCCGTCTTTATAAGCCAAACCGATCACGCTTTGATTCTCCACAACATTTCTGAAGACTTTGTACGATTGTCCGTCATAGACGGTCAAGGCTCCGCCGAGCCTCCCGTAAGTGGCGATGCTCCCGATGAACAATTTGCCCCCGCCGTCGGTCATCGCGTGAATTCGGTCCTGTTCGTTCCCCAGCGTGAATATTTTCGTGACCGGCCCTGCCGGTTCCGCGTCCGGATCCAGCGTTTGAATGCTGCCGTCCGGATAGACCCCGAAATACACCCGTCCGTTCCAGGAATGGATGGAATCGGCTTGCCCCAAAGCAAAGGAGGAAGCCGTGTTGGTCTTCGGATTGTAAAGCGCCCCCGTTGCCCCGGTCATTCCGCTGATGTAAATCTTATCCGCCGAATAGGCGAAAATCTTGTTGATCACATTCGCCGTCGGGGGAACAATGGAGGGATACTGGACCAGGCTTTCCGTTTCCACGTTGAAAAAGTTCACTTTCCCGTCAAAGCTGATGGTCACGAGACTTTTCCCGGGGAGCCGCGGATCGTTTTCGATCTCCACCCAATCCGCCCCGCGCAAAACGCTCGTGTACGGGATGGCGGTTTCGCCGATTTGGAAGGTTAATAAGTCGATATATTTTAATTTTCCATCGGCGACAAAATACACCTTGTTGTCTAACGAATCCGCGACATGGAGGCCGCTTACGTTCTCCAGTTTGACATCGAGCCATTTTTCTTCCTGCAAATCATAAATATACATGTTTTTCGATTCCGAGTACCTGGCGAACAAATAACGGCCGTCGGCGATGTCAAGGTCGTAGACGAAACCTTGTTCGTTCAGCGGTTCCGCAATATCGGTCTTTTCCCCGGTTTCCACGTTCAGTTTGATGATTTTCTTGTGGGCGGTTCCCGCATAAATGTATCCTTGATGATAATCCATCGACCGGACGTACTCCTGGCCGATTTCGCCGATCATTTTTCCGTAATCGCGCAACTTCCCCGTCTTTGCCTGATATTGGAACACTTTTCCGTTCGGATAGGTTCCGATATAGGCGTTGCTTTCTTCATCGACGGCGAGGGCCCACAAGGAAGATTCGGGAATGGCGGCCAACGGGGTCACTTTTTTTGTTTCCGGGGAATATCCCCAAAGGGTTTTTCCGGCGGCAATATAAACCGTTCCGTCGGGCGCGACTTCATGCTGCCAAGAATCGGCCGCCCCTTCCAAGGGAAAAGAGCGGAGCAATTTATAATCGTCCAAATCGATGACATGGAACATGGCCGGGACCCCTTTGGAGGTCGTATACAAAACATCGTGGCCGTCCTCTTTTCCCGCCGCGCCGTCGTATATGGTCGGCACGCTGTTCAAAGGCTGCAGCAGCTCGACGGGGCCGGCATATTCGGGAAAGGGATCTTTTTTGCCGGCCCCGGACGTCTTGCCGGGCAGCAAGGAGAGGAGAAAAACCGCAAGAAGCAGATGAAGTATCATTTTTGATTTTTTTCTGAAACCCAAAGGTAAAACCTCCTTTTAACCATCTTAGGAAAATAGCCATGCCCTTCGGTTCCGCGGGGAAAAGCGGAAGACCCCATCCGTTCGGCAACAGGGAGCGTTCGTATTCCCATCCTTCCGTCTCCCGTTTCGGGAAAAACGGGCGATCTTCCCAAGCAGGCGAAAACCCGGTCCGGCGTAGACCGGCGGAAAACTTCGAATGCGGCCGGCTTTCCAGGCCGGGCCCGTAAACTTTTTCCCCTTTCTTTCATCCGGGCGTAAGAAAGTATCCCGCCGGGAATGGCCAAAATCGTCCCCAATCCCTCCGAACCGGTTTTCGGGTAAACGCTTCCATTTTGCTCCGCCGGAAGCCGCCGAAGGGCGCTTTCAAGGGAACCGGTTTTCCCGGCTTGCCGCCTTCTTCGGATGACAATGATACAGATTTGCACCAGCGGAGATGGAAACGCTTCCTTATTGTTGGAAGAAAATTTCCTGCAGTTTCTCCGCAGGCCGGGACGCCGGTCGGGAGAGAGCCGTCCGCAAGCTGGTTTGCGCCCCATGCCGGAGCCCGCGATTAAGGGGGCCGCCAATTTTCCTGCGAAAAAGGCGAGATGCAATATGCCGGAAAAAGGTACCGGAGCAATCGGAACTTGCAACTTTCGCCGCGAATCCGGAAAGGCGGAAAAAGAATTTCGGCGAATTATCCAATCGGAACTTGAAACTTTCGGCGCGAACCCCTCCCCATCTGGTTTATATCTGGTTCATATAAATCTTACCTGAAAACCGGCCGAAAGAAAACAGTATTTACGAAAAAGTTTGTAAAATAAGAAATTAGACCCACCCTCCGAAAGAGACATTAGGAATGATGGCTCACCAGGCGTCTTTCGACACAACGGCGACAAACCGGCCGTTGGAGTCTTCCGGCCGATGAGCCGCGCGGCGGGACCGTCCGGAAGAAAGGGAGCCTCCCTCCGATTTTTTTGCTAAAATAAAAGGAAGTAAAACTTTAGCCATTGGAGTGGATGAATATGCAGCAAAGGATGGAAGCGTTAAAAAGGCGTTTGAGCAGGCAGGGGATCCAAGTAGGCATCGTGACCTCGCCGGACAACGTCTTTTATTTCACCGGTTTCATGAGCGACCCCCACGAGCGGGTGCTCGCCGCCGTTTTCTTTGAAGACAGCGATCCTTTTTTGATTTGCCCCTTGATGGAAGCCCCGGATGCGGTCCGCTCCGGTTTTCCCCATTCCGTCATCGGCTACGGGGATGCGGAAGATCCGTGGAAAAAACTGAAGGAGGAAGTGGAAAAACGGGCCGGTACGGTGAAGCGCATCGGCATCGAAAAATCCCATTTGAATGTGGAACGCTTCGAAATTCTTCAATCGTCCTTCCCCTCGTCCGGTTTTGTCCCATTGGAAGAAACGATCAATGAACTACGCCTCATTAAAGACGAAAGGGAACTGGAACGGCTGCGGAAAGCCGGCGAGTGGGCGGACCGGGCGATCGAAATCGCCATCCGACATTTGAAAGAAGGAGTCACCGAATTGGAAGTGGCGGCGGCCATCGAATATGAATTGAAACGAAACGGCATCGAACAAATGTCTTTCCCGACCACCGTTCTTTTCGGTGCAAACGCCGCGTCCCCCCACGGGAATCCGGGAACGAATAAATTGAAAAAGGGGGATTTGGTTCTTTTCGACCTGGGCGTCGTTTATGAAGGCTATTGTTCGGATATTACCCGCACCGTTGCCTTCGGAGAAGTGACGGAAGAGCAAAGGACCGTCTACGAAACGGTGCGGAAAGCCCAAGAAGCGGCAGTGGCTTTGTGCAAACCGGGGATCACCTGCGCCGAGCTGGACCGGGAGGCGCGGAACGTGATCGAAAAGGCGGGATTCGGCCCGTATTTTACCCACCGCCTCGGGCACGGCCTCGGCATCGGCATCCATGAATATCCGTCCGTTTCGGAAACAAACGGCATGCCCTTGCAAAAAGGGATGGTCTTTACGGTCGAGCCCGGCATCTACATCCCGGGAAAAATCGGCGTCCGCATCGAAGATGACGTCTGCGTCACCGAAGACGGCTGCGAGGTGCTGACCAGATTCCCGAAAACCTTGCAAATCATCGGATGAAGCAGAGGCAAAAAGCGGACAGGCTTGTGAAAAGATCCGGCCCTTTTCCCGCAGGGACGGCAAAACCGACGTTGGAGGGCTATCCTTCTCCGCTTCGGGGACGGCCGCGGACAGGCTGCCGCGAAAGACCGAGACACGAATGAGGATTCGGGATCTTGCATCCCGAATCCGATTTTCATCAGCAAAAAGGGAACGGAAGTCCCGAAGCTTGATATGCTAAAAAACAAAATCAGGCCGGGATGATCCCCCTGCAGGCGGCAAAAAGCGCGAAGGCCTGCCGGGGATTTTTTTCCTGCGAAAAAAGGACGGCGCGTGAAAACGAACGAATGGGGCCGGGTTTGAATTTCTCTCCGGGCTTAACCTTCATCGGTAACAGGCCGAAGGGTTTTTTCCTTTCCGCCGAAGGCGCAGATCCCCTCACCGCCGGAGAGGCCCGTCGAGCGCTTCAAGGGCCGGTCCTTCTTCAGGGCCGCGCTATTAAAAAATACCGGCGGCCTTCCCCCGGACGAATGCCGGGAAAAGCCCGCCGCAAAATCTGTTCCTTTTCATGCCCGTAGTAAGCAAAGTTTTCGCAACGGCCCGCCCGGCACGATCCGGACCGCGTCCTACGTCCCCCTTCATCCGCCTCATTGCAACCGCAAGGCCAATGCGGCCTTTGATCCCAGCGGCAATCCTCCGTTTAATTCACAAACTCGCCTTGGGTCAGCAGGCTGTAGCTGTCCACATATTCCATGTTATGGGCTTCGGCCACTCCGGTATGGGTGATATGGCCGCCCAGGGTGTTGATCCCTTTCCGCAGGGCGCCATTTTCCAAGCAGGCCCGCCGGAATCCTTTATTGGCGATTTGCAGGGCATAGGGAATCGTCACATTCGTCAGGGCCAAGGTGGATGTCCGGGGCACGGCCCCCGGCATGTTGGGGACGGCGTAATGAACGATGCCATGCTTGATGTACGTCGGATTGTCATGGGTGGAGATCCTGTCCGACGTTTCAAAGATGCCGCCTTGATCGATGGCGATATCGACAACGACCGACCCCGGCGTCATCGACTTCACCATTTCTTCGGTCACCAGTTTCGGGGCCTTGGCTCCGGGGATCAAAACGGCGCCGATCACCAGATCGGAATTTTTCACCGACTCGGCAATGTTATAAGGGTTGGACATCAACGTGTTAATCTCGTAATGGAAAATATCATCCAGCTGCCGCAGCCGGTTCGGGTTGACGTCGAGGACCGTCACATTGGCGCCAAGGCCGATGGCCATTTTCGCCGCATTCGTGCCGGCGACCCCGCCGCCGATGATCGTCACATTCCCCCTTTGCACGCCGGGAACGCCGGAAAGCAAAATCCCTTTTCCGCCGTAAATCTTTTCAAGGAATTGGGCGCCGACTTGGACCGACATTCGTCCGGCCACTTCGCTCATCGGCGTCAAGAGGGGCAGCGAACCGTTTTCCAGCTGGACCGTTTCATAGGCGATGGCCACGACTTTTTTCCGCAAAAGTTCCCGCGTCAATTCCGGTTCGTTGGCAAGATGCAAATATGTAAATAAAATCAAGCCTTCCCGGAAATATTTGTATTCGCCGGGCAACGGCTCCTTCACTTTGATGACCATATCTGCATTCCAGACATCCTCGGGATCGTCGACGATCTTCGCCCCGGCCGACACATACTCTTCATCGGTAAACCCGGCCCCAAGCCCGGCGTTCCTTTCGAGGAGGACTTCATGGCCATGGTTGACCAGGTGGTGGACGCCGGCAGGACTTACTGCAACACGGTTTTCATTATTTTTTATTTCCTTAGGGACGCCAATTCGCATCGGCGGATCACACCTCCAATTTCAATGTTTTCCATCCCTTCTTTTTTAATTTATACCATTTTGACAAAACATCCAAGCAGAGTTCGAAGCGCTTTCAATTTTCGTTAACTTGTTGAAATTCAGAACCTCCCGCTTTTTCTTTCAAGGTATAATAGAAATGGGAGGGGATTTCGCGATGAATTATAAAAACATTATTGTCGCCATCGACGGTTCGAAAGAAGCGGAACGGGCCTTTAAGAAGGCGTTGAAAATCGCCAAACAGTCAGGGGGGAAACTGTTTCTGACCCATATCATCGACATTCATTCCCTCGCAAGGCTGGAGGCCTTTGACCAATCGCTTTCCGAGCGCGTCGATCAAATGGCCCAGGAAATGATGCTCAGCTATAAAGAACAAGCGGTCAACGAAGGGATCGATGATGTGACGATCGTCATCGATTACGGCTCCCCCAAAGTGAAAATCGCCAAGGATATCGCCAAAAAATTTGATGCCGATTTAATCGTTTGCGGCGCCACTGGATTAAATGCCGTCGAACGCTTTATCATCGGCAGCGTCTCCGAGGCCATCGTCCGCCACGCCAAATGCGATGTCCTCGTCGTCCGCAGCGAAGAAGAGGAATAAACGGGGAGGGGGGAAACGTTTCCGCCCCTCCTCTTTTTGTATCGACCCATTTCCGCAATTTAAACACTGCATCGTCCCTCCGTCCCGGCCGGATCTTCCGCCTTCGCCAGGGACACGCCCCGGCCTTGACGGGCGGGCCCCCATCCTTCCCATGGCCCTCCTGGCTCCCCTTTTTTGGCAAGGCGAAACCGGAAAAGCCATGATCCGCCGCTGACCGATTCCACATTTTTAAAATCTTGGCCTTCATCCGTCACTAAGCCTCGACCGGAGGCCAGTCCCCGTCCCGAAGCGTGCTCCCGGCTTTTCGCCGGCTCTTTGCCACAGGCCCTTTCCTTTTCGCCGGATCCAAGGGCCGAACCCCGTCCGGGGCTTTCAAAAGCATCGCCCCCACCCGGGCTGGCGCTCCCCCCTATTCATTTCCCCGGCTCAGACGGTACTGATAAAATCTTTTCGCCAAATCGGTCACGTCTTTCGTAACGCGAAAGTTGGCCCACCCGCCAATGGCCATAGAAAGCAGCGGCCAGCCGTTGTATCTTTTCTTCCGCAGCATATGGACCACAAATCCTTTGAAAAGCTGGACGAGCAAATGATTCATCCAGGGGAGGCCGGTGATCGGTTTCCGGACGTCGATCTCCTCCTGTTTTTCCGCAAAGGCCTTCAGTTCTTCCCAATATTGTTTTTGAAAACGTTTCGGCACGGTGGCGCAATGAAATACCTTCAGGGCGGCGACCGTCTCAAAGGGTTTTCGCACATCGAATCCGTAGGCGGCGGCGACGGTTTGAACCGCCCTTACATTCAGCACCGTCATCGCCGGAAGATCGAGCCCGAGCAGCAACCGGTTCCCCGAACATTGAACGGCCCCTTGCAGCAGGGAAAAAAGCTTCAATTCAGAAATCTCTTGGTTCGCCAAAACATTCAGCTGATGGAGGGGAAGCTTTTGCAGATCTTCAATGTTCTCGATGTCTTCGGCGAAGATTTTCGCCTTCTCCGTTATCTGCCGGACCTTTTTCTTTTGGAAACCGGTCTGCTGAATGAGGATCTCAAGGTACAAGAGCCAATCATCCAGCGATTCCCAAAATTTCCTTTGCACATCTTCCGGCAGTAACGAAAAGATTTCTTCCAGCCAAAGGTCGTACTTCCGTTTCAATCCGTCCTCAAAAACGGCCGACTCCCTTTCCGGACCGGCCAAGACCCGTCCATCCTCCGCTGAAACCGGCATCCCATTTCCCTCCCGCACCTTCCGTTTTGCCATAAGTATAGCATAATCTTTGCCAACCGGCGAAAACGGCCTGCCCGCCGGCCCGCCTTCCGCAAAGTCCGTCCCGCACCGAACCGCACCCAATGTCAGGCATGAAGGGACCCCAAAAAATTAGACAGGTTATTTCATCAGACAGCCCGTCGGGCATGAGTTCGATATTTGCACCGGGTGCACGCTTTAATTTGGCTTCCAAAATAAAAAATCCGCCCCATAGGGCGGATGGAAAGGGGCGAAAACGCCCCGCAAGCCGGATCCCGCCGCGGTATGCCAAACCGCGGCCTTCTTCGGCGAAACCCTTATTTCGTAAGCCGGATCACGTCACGGGCGATCATCAATTCTTCATTCGTCGGGATGACCAATACTTTGACGGGAGAGAAGGGATAATTGATGAAAGCCTCTTTTCCCCGCGTCTTATTCAATTCCGGATCCCAATAGACGCCCATGAATTCCAGGCCTCTCAATACCCTCGACCGGACGACGGAACTGTTTTCCCCGATTCCCGCCGTAAAAATGATCGCATCCACTCCGTTCATCCGCGCCGCATAGGAACCGATGTATTTATGGATGCTGTTGGCAAACACTTCGAGGGCCAATTCCGCACGGGGATTCCCCTTTTCCGCTTCCTCCTCGATATCCCTTAAATCGCTGGAAAAACCGGAAAGGGCCAGCAGTCCGCTCTTTTTGTTCAACACTTCGATCACTTCTTCGGCCGTTTGTCCGGTTTTTTCCATGATATAAGGAATGATCGCCGGGTCGACGTTCCCCGACCGCGTTCCCATCGGGATCCCTTCCAAGGGGGTAAATCCCATGGAAGTGTCGATCGATTTGCCCCCTTGGATGGCGCAGATGCTTGAGCCGTTCCCCAAATGGCAGGAGATCAAGCGCAGCTGCTCGATCGGCCTGCCCAGCAATTCGGCCGCCCGCAGGGAAACATATTTGTGGGAAGTCCCGTGGAAACCGTATTTGCGGATCCGGTAATTTTTGTAATATTCATAGGGCAAGCTGTATAAAAACGAACTTTCCGGCATCGTTTGATGGAAGGCCGTATCAAATACGGCGACTGCGGGGACATCCGGCAGGATCTCCTTAAAGGCCTTGATGCCGGTCACATTGGCCCTATTGTGAAGGGGGGCCAAGTCCGCCAAATCCTCGATCTGCCGTATCACCTCGTCGGTGATCAGGACCGAATCGCTGAACGTTTCCCCGCCGTGGACCACCCGGTGCCCGATTCCTTCAATTTCGTTGTAGGAACCGATGATTCCCAGGCTGCGCAATTTCTCCAGCAGCAGTTCGACGGCCATTTTATGATCCGGTATGGAAAGCACGTTTTTTGCTTTTTCGCCGCCAAAATTAATCGAAAAAATGGCGTCTTTGAATCCGATCCGTTCCACGATCCCCTTGGCAATGACCGTTTCTTCCGGCATCGAAAACAGCTGGAATTTCAATGAGGAACTGCCGGCATTGATCGCTAAAACCTTTGGCATCCGTTTTCTCTCCTTTTTGCAATCGATCTATTGCTGAGACAGTTATGTGAATATATTCTCAAAATTATGTCCTTAAACATTTAACCATTGTAGAAAGGTTTTTTCAACTGCTGAAACAAATTGTCACCGCTTTTACATAAAAAACAATTATTCCCATTAAAATTAATATTTTAAAATTTCAAATAAATAATTTCATAAAACGGAATCGGGATGCGCCCCATCCGGAAAAGGAAAGATGTCGGAAGCTTCAGCCGCTTTGACGGGTTCCGATGGGCGGCCGGCCTTCGGCCGTTTCAGCCTTCCCGCTCCGGCGGAGCCGGCGGAAAATTTTCGCGGCGAAGCGGTCCTTTTCCGGCCAAAGGGCCCGCGTGCCGGCAGGATGCCGAAAGATCCCATGGAAGGAATTTTTCACAAAGGGAGCCGTTTGCATGATTCGCTTTACCGGAAGGCGGGCTTCCCCGTTCCGACCGGCTATTCTCCCGGGGCGGAAACGTCCGGGGAAGGCCCTTTTCCCTCATTTGTTTTCCTTCATCCATTGATCGAATTTGGCGAAGATTTGCGCCAGCGCCCGCTTGTTGGACAGGGAGGGCAATTTCATCAGGAAGATTTCCTTCGGCGGACGGATGCCCTCCTTTTTCTTTTGCAAAATCAGTACGCTCTTGGCCAAACTTTTGTTCATAAACAAGCTGTCCGGCAAATGCAAAAACCCTTGCATATGCATATGTTCCTTGATAAAGGCGTTCAATTTCTGCGCTTCCTTGCTTTCAAACAAGTGATGGGGGACGACGTAAAACAAATAGCCGCCCTCCTTGGCGTATCGGCAGCCCTGTTCGATGAACAGATGGTGGATGAAGGAATGCCCTTCCTCCGCTTTTAAAACGAATTTTTCAGCCTGCCGGCCGTTGGTATAATACCCCACCGGCGGCTCGCACACCACCACGTCGACCGGATCGACCAACAGGTTCGCCAGGCCGTCCTGGTTAAAGAACTCGACCGGATGCCCTTGCAGATTGCATCCCGTATAGGCGAGTTTGACGAGCAAATCGTCCAGCTCGATGCCGGTGGCCCTGATTTCCGCATCCGGCAGCTGATTTAAGATCGTCGTCAGCAGATTTCCCGTTCCGGCGGCGGGATCGAGCATGGAAAAGGCACGGTCAGGGACGAACTTTCGGATAAAGTAAGCCAACAAAATGCCGATGGAGTCGGGGGTCATCTGGTGATTCGGCTGGACGTGCCGCTTCATCCCTTTCAAACAGGCCAGCTGGAAGGCTTTCCGGATATCCTCTTTCTCCATCGCGGACAGATCGGCATCGGAATAAAATTTTTCCAGCTTTTTTGCGGTGAATTCGTCGATCCCCTGCTGCAGCACCCGGTTTTGAAACAGGTTTTCCCCCGTTTCAACCAGCGCCTCCAAATAGGTGCAATTGAGCTCGTTTTCCAAAATAAGGGTGGATTGGTCCAAAATATGGAACAGTTTTTCCACAGCCGTTAACTGCAAAAAAATTCCTCCTCTTTTCTCTCCTTTCAAAAACGGAAGAAACGAAGAAAAAACCCCGATAAAAATCGGAGTTATTTCGCTTGCTTTGCGGCGGCAAGGGCCGCTTCGTAATTCGGATGGGCGGAAACTTCAGGCACGATTTCCTTGTATGTAATTTTTCCCGATGAATCGACGACAAAAACCGACCTGGCCAAAAGCCTCAGCTCTTTCATGACCACCCCGTAAGCCTGGCCGAAGGACAAATCCCGGTGGTCGGACAGGGTAATCACATTTTCCAAACCGCTTTTCGCGCACCAGCGTTTCTGGGCGAAGGGAAGGTCGACGCTGATCGTCAACAGTTTGACCCCTTCCAATTTGTTTACTTCCTCATTGAATTTCCGGGTTTGGGCGTCGCATACCCCGGTGTCCAAGGAAGGAACCACGCTGATCAAGAGCACCTGGTTCCGGAAATTCCCGAGGGTCACTTCCTGCAAATTTTCGTCCAATACGGTGAAATCCGGTGCCGGATCCCCCACCTTCACTTCGTTGCCGGCCAATGTGACCGGAGTTCCTTTAAACGTTACAGAAGCCATGTTTTCTCCCTCCTTTTCTTATCCTATCATACCGGAAATCCGGCACTTTTGGCAAAGAAAAACGACCTTCCCTGATCTTGGCGGAAAACCCTTTCCCCGACCCGGATCTGCTCGGGCGCAGGCCGGGAGAACTGGTTCTCCTTCCGCCATCGGGCTTTCCGTTCGGCGGACCAAGTCCTCGTGGTTGCGTAAATCCCGGCTCCCAATCGGGGGAATACCAGCTTTCCGGGACCGGAACCGCTTTGCCCCCGCTTCGTTTTGCACAAATTTTCGGACTTCATCATTTGGCGAATGGCCCTTCCGCCACGTCCGAACCCCCGGATTGGAAAAGCCCTAAAAACAAGCAAACCGACCGGGAACAATGCCCGTCGGTCGTGGAATCGGCGATTTACAAGGAGAACTGGTTCGGGCCGGATGCAAAACCGTTTCCGTCATTTCCCGGATGGTTCCCCGCGTTCGTCTGCTGTTTGTTTTTCTCCAGCATCTGCCGGATCTTTTCCACCGCGTTCGGCGCCAAATCGAGGATTTTTTCATACAAATGGGTATTTTCATCGAGATGAAGCATTTTCACCCCTTGTTGGTTTACGATCAAAAAGGCGACCGGGGTGATGGACACGCCGCCCCCGCTTCCGCCCCCGAAAGGCATGCCCTGTCCGAAAGACGAATCCTCCGCGCCGGCTTTGTCGATATAAAATTCGCTTCCTCCCGCGGCAAAGCCGAACCCCACTTTGGAGACCGCCAAAATGATGCTTCCGTCGGGCGTCTGGACCGGTTCGCCGATAATCGTATTGACGTCGATCATCTCTTTAATGTTTTCCATCGCCGTCGTCATTAACCCTTGAATCGGATGTTCTGACATTTGAATGACCTCCCGTATCCTCAATCATAGGTTTGCGCTTCTTTTCCTGTTTTCTCTTTTGGCCGTTGCTTTCCGCCGGACTTGCAAAATTTTGATTCCTGCGAATATAGCATGCCCCAGCCGGAACTGAATCATGCATAAAAAACGGGTTTCGGCGATCTCCCGCTGAAAATCGGGGGAAACGTGGATGAGGGGGCGGGTCCGAAGGGAAAAATTTTGGCCGAGGACGCCGAGGACCGTTCCCTTGATCCCCCAAAGGACCCCGGAAAAAAGGCCGGTGAGGGCCGCATCGCCAGCGCCCACGACCGTCACCCATTCAAGGCGAAAAATCTTCACCTTTTTGAAAAAGTTTTGCGCGATCGTTTTGATCCGCAGGAACTCCTCCAGTTTTATTTGAAAGTTCTCCATCGCTTTTTTCATTTTTTCCGGGGCGGACCCTTTCTCCTTTTCCCTGTCCCTCTCCGGTCCGCGGGCGTCCGGTCCGCCGCCCTTCGCTTCCTTGTCCTTCCCTTCCGCCGGTGCCTTTTCCCAGCGATAGCGGACGATGCCCATGAATGCCCGGAGATCGACGGTGAAACGCCCCCCGTTCCCGTCATGGGAAAATTCAACCCGTATGTTCAGCCGGATAAATAAAGAAAGGATGAATAAGATGACCAACAAAAAACCGATTGCCGCCAAGGTGGCCAAGTTCCTCACAACCCTTCAGCATTCCATTATGGACCTCGGCGACGGAAAATAAACGGACATCCGGTGAAAATCGGCCCGGGAAACCGGCCCGGCCGGTTTTTGCCCGCCGCAGGGAAGGAAAGAACGTCGCGGAATAACGGTTCATCCTCCCGGAGATCCGGCGGAAGGGATGCAGATCCGAAATCCGGCCAAAGGTTTCCTCCTTTCACCCGGAAGAAAAGACGGGGCACCCCCCGCAGTCCGACGGGAGGGATGTTCCGTTGCGGCGATCGGGCGAAAAGAGCGGACAAAACCGGCATCATCCGATCTTTCCTTTTCAAAAAAAAAACCCGGGAGCGGGCATATGGCCGCGCCTCCGGGGCGCGCACGGCAAAGGGCAAAAAAGCCGGCAAAAGGCGGATCTTCCGGCCTTTTGCACGGCTTTTACCTTGTCGTTTATTCCCTTTTCACAACGGCAATACACCGCTCCCCTTCCGGCGATTTTCTTCACCTGGCCAGTCAGTCCCTTTTTCCTGCATCGGCCGTCAATAAGCATTCTGCGGCCGGGTATGGGTTTGCCGCTTCACATACTCTTCATGGATGACCGTGGTGTCGGCAAACAGATCGTGGATGCCCTGCTTCTTTTTCGTGAAGGCGGCAACCGCGTAAGTGACCCAAAGGGTGGAGCAGATATAGCGGCCGATCAGCTCCCGGAAAAGGACGGTCAGCCAGTCGAGTTTTTCGCCTTTAAGCGGAACGACTTTCAAACCGAATGCCATCTTTCCCAAGGTTTGCCCGAAAAATTTTGTCATCAGCACAAAATAGAGATAAAAGACGGCCGCCCCGAGAACCGTTTTCAAGGAAAAGAACCCGTCCGTCCATTGGAAATAATCGGCTAAAGGAATGACGGCGATTCTTTTGATGGAGCCGATCACGATCAAATCGAGCAAATAGGCCCAAAACCGGATCCAAAACCCCGCAAAGGCCGGGCGATCCGGGGCTTCCCAACCGTTCCCTTCCCTTCCCAATTCCTCTTGGAAGTCCATCATCGCCACCCCCTATTCCGTATACAAATACATGAGCCTTGGCGAGCTGTTCGCGTTCAAGAGCTTCGCCAGCAGGGACGTTTCCAAATCTTCATCCAGCAGCACTTCCTTCGCCTTTAAGCCGAGGAGGGAACCGATATTCAGCAATTGTTCCCCGTAACGGACCACCTGGGCGTTGCGCAAACCGCGGTAGTCCCTCTTCATCGCGTCGATCACATCGTCCAAATATCCGAAATCATCGATCAATTTCGCTTCCTTGGCCTGGCGCCCGTCCATGATCCGTCCGTCGGCCAACCTTTTCACTTCCTCGGTGCTCATGCCCCGGCCCTCGCTGATGACGCGGACAAATTGTTCATAGGAATTATTCACCATCGTTTGCAAAATCTTTCTTTCCGCCTCGGTCATCTCCCTGGTGGGGCTCATGATGTCCTTAAACGGCCCGCTCTTGATTGTCACCGGCTTAATCCCCAATTTTTTGGCCAGTTCCTCAACATTGTACCCTTGCATGATGACGCCGATGGAACCGGTCAAGGTTTCCGGGCTGGCAAAGATTTTGGTCGCCGGGGCCGAGATATAATAGCCTCCGGACGCCGCCATCGATCCCATGGAAACATACACCGGTTTTTTCTTTTTTTCGATCAGTTCGGTGAGCTTGTCGTGGATTTCCGCACTTTCCACCACCCCTCCCCCGGGGGAATTCACCCGCAGGATGACGCCCTTGACCGTGGCATCTTTCATCACCGAATCGAGCTGTTCCAAAAACAATTGATGATTGTAGCCTCCGCCGGAAAGCAAACTTTCCGCCCCGCCGGAATCTTGGATGACCCCGTTGACTTCAAGCACGACAATTTTCCGGTTTTCGTCACCCTCTTCGATGACCTTTTCCGAAAAGGGTTTTTCGGAAAAATATTCCTTCCATAATTTTTCCGTTTCCTTATCCGCCTTTCCGAAGGAAACCATCAACGAAACGAAAAACAGCGCCGCCGCGATCCCCAAAGCGGCCCATCTTTTTCCCGACATCCTATCACCCCAATGCGCAAAGTTGGTATTTCAAGCAAAAAATGCTAAACTAACATTAATCATAACATATTTCATCCGGCGAGAACCGAGAGGAGGAAACCCAAATGGATCCACGAAAGAATATTTACTTCTACTATCAGCCTTCCCCTGAAGTCTCGGAAAAAGTCAAAAAATTAAGGGAATTATCCGAACGTTACGGGCTGAAACCCGTAGAAAACAGCCGGGACGCGAATATCATCGTTAGCGTAGGAGGCGACGGCACCTTTTTGCAGGCCGTCCGGAAATCCGGTTTCCGCGACGATTGCCTGTACGCCGGCATCTCCGTCGAAAACCAGGTCGGCGCTTACAGCGACTTCCATGTCGACGAGACCGATGAAATGGTGGAGGCGATGACGAGCGAAAAGGTGGAGGTGAGGAAATACCCCACCATTCAAGTGACCGTCGATGACGAAGCCGCCTTCTATTGCCTGAATGAATGCACGATCCGTTCGTCCATCGTCAAAACCTTTGTGATGGAAGTATACATAGACGATCTCCATTTTGAAACCTTCCGGGGCGACGGCATGATCATCGCCACGCCGACGGGAAGCACCGGCTACAACAAATCCATCAACGGGGCTGTCGTCGATCCGCTGCTCCACTGTTTCCAAGTGAGCGAACTGGCTTCGTTAAATAACAACTTATACCGGACCCTCGGCTCTTCGTTCATCTTGAGCGGGGACCGGACGCTGACCTTGAAGGTCGTCCACAGCGGGAACGATTTCCCGATCGTCAGCATGGACAACGAGGCCCTCTCCATCCGAAACTTGAGAAAAATCGAAGTTAAGCTGAGCGGAAAAATCGTAAAAGTGATCAAATTGAAGGACAATTCCTTCTGGGAGAAAGTGAAAAGGACGTTTTTGTGATCGGCAAGGGGCAGCGGCAAGCCGCTGCCCTCCATTTTATTACGGAAACCGAGCCTCGAAACCTTGCGGAGCAAGCGGTGATTGCCGCTGCCCTCCATTTTATTACGGAAACCGCCGGGATCCGGTTTCAGCCCTTTTCTCTTCCCGCCGATGGGTTGGCCGGAAAGCCGGGGAAAAATCCCGTCAGGTTCCGGCCTTTATCCCGTCTTCCGCCCCGTAAACGATCTTTCCGCCGATGACCGTGCCGCACACCTCCACATCCAATATTTCTTCGGGGGGGATTTCAAAAATATTCTTGTTTAAGATGGTAAAATCCGCGTCATATCCGGGCTTGATTTTTCCTCGCGTCCCCTCCCGCAGACAGGCGCGGGCGCTTCCGGACGTGTACAACGAAACCGCCTCGAACACGCTCAGCCTTTCCCCGGGATCATACGCCTCATCCGGCCGGTCCGGAAGGGCCCTTGTGACCGCCGCATAAATGCCTTCCATGGGGTTCACCGGTTCAATCGGCGCATCCGACCCGCCGGCCACGGCCAGCCCGGCTTTCAGCAGCGATTTCCAGGCGTACAGAAGGGGCGACCTTTCCCTGTCGACCCGGTCCAAAACCCACGGATAGTCGCTGAGCAGAAAACGGGGCTGAACGTCGATAACCACCGGCAATTTTTTCAACCGTTCCAACAAATCCTCCCGGAGCACCTGGGCATGGATCAGCCGGTCCCGCATCCCTTCCGGCGCCGGATTTTCCTCCATGGCCTCGATGGCCCATTCCGCGGCCAAATCGCCGATGGCGTGGATGGCGACCGCCGTGTTCAACTCCCTTGCTTTCCTCACCAGCTCTTTCAATTCCGGCAAGGAATGGACCCCGATCCCGCGATTTGCCGGATCATCTTTGTACGGTCCGCTCAATAATGCCGTCCGGGAACCGAGGGAGCCGTCGGCGAAAATTTTCATGGCGCCGAACTCCACATTCCCGCCCCCGCGGAGATAGCGGAAGCCCGCCCGGTGCCATTCGTCGATGACGCCGTGATGCACGAGCAGATGGGCGCGGAAAAGAAATTCCTCTTCCTGCAGCACTTCTTGGAAGGCCCGGTATGTATCCCGAAAACTGCCGTAATAGTTCAAATCTTCCGTGTGGACGCCGGTCAACCCGTACCGGCGGCAGGTTTGAACCGCCAATTTCAGCGCCCTTTTCAAAAAAGGGAGGGAAGGTTTCGGCACGAGCGGCGCGATCAGGTCCAGCGCCGCGTCTTTTAAAACGCCGGTCGGCTCCCCGTTCCTTTTGCCGATCTCCCCGCCCGGGGGATTTTCCGTCTCCCCGGTAATTCCCGCCAGAGCCAACACTTTCGAATTGACAACGGCCGAATGGCGGCAAATTCTTTTCAAAAGGACCGGCCGGTCCGGCACGACCCGGTCCAAATCCTCCTTCGTGATCTCCCGGCTGTCGGACCAGGCGTTTTCATTCCATCCTTCGCCGATCAGCCATTCCCCTTCTTCCAGTCGGGACGCATACTCCTTTATCGTCTGCAAAACTTCCCTTTTGCTCCCGCATCGGGCCAAATCGGGGCGAAGCAAGGACTCGCCGAGCCCGATCAAGTGGATGTGGCTGTCCACGAAACCGGGGAGCATGGTCTTCCCCCGCAAATCCACCACTTGCCGAACGTCCCGGCCGAAGTCATGAAGCAGATCCTCTTCCTTTCCAACCCCGAGGATCTTGCCTTCCGACGTAAAAACCGCCTCGACCTTTTCCCCTTCTTTTTCCATCGTATATATATTTCCCTTCGTCCATAATATGCCCATCCCCTATTTCTCCTTTCCGGACGTATTTAACAACTTTATTATGATTTTTGTGCTCCGCTTTTTCAATCGTCCGGGAAGTGTTGTGGCGGACACTTTTATTGCAGGACGCCTTCTCTTTTTGCCTATTGAATGAATTCGTACTGCGAATAATTTTACACATACGACAAGAAAAAGGGTTCCGGTTGTTCGGGTCTTTCGGAATAAGTTTTTCACCGGCGGCGGCCCGGTCCGGAAAAAGGGAAATCCGGCAGGAAAACCGGGCCCCGCACCGCCCTCCCTTCCGAAAAAATGCATGTCCGCCGTTACGGCTTTTCCGGAAATTTCCTTTAATAAAAAATAAAAGACGGGTTATTGGGGAAAATTTTAAGATAGAAGAAAAAGATGGAAGGCGAGCGGGGGTTTCCGTTAAACATTCCGGCCTTTTCCGCCCAAGATTAAGGGGGCCCCTCAGGAAGGCCCCCAAAGCCAAGCGCTATATTTATTGTGAAACTCTGCCATTTAATTGTTGTTGAGCGATTTGAACGAGCCGTTTCGTGATTTCGCCGCCGACAGAACCGTTCGCGCGGGAGGTTGTGTCAGCGCCCAAATTCACCCCAAATTCTTGGGCGATTTCGTATTTCATTTGTTCAAGGGCTTTTTCCACGCCGGGAACAAGCAATTGGTTGCTGTTATTGTTACGAGCCATTTCATCTCACCTCCTTGTACCAATAGAATGCGTAAAATCCATGGATTCATGCGGGAAAAAGCCAGGTAAATAATTACAAGGCTGGCTCCAGCAAAAAAAAAAGCCGGCCTTCCGGCCGCCGGCTAATGAAGAAGATAGGGAACATCCTTTTTCCGGAAAAAAGCTTTTCCGCCGGCGAATCCGAAAACCGGGCATGGGTGTCATCCGCGTCCGGAAGATGCGGTTCGGAAGGATGGCGGTAAAACCGCAGCCCGAAGGCCGCGGGACCGGTCACCGAAAAAAACTTGGACGGCATAACTAACACCAAAAGGTTAGTTATGTCCCATCCATATCTTTTCCGCTGAACAGGTCAAACAATGGAGATTTAAACGAGATCCTAATTTTTATTTAAGTCAAGACGCATAAACACCAACCATCATCAATAATACCCTTTCACTGCTTGGTGCTAGTAATTCCGTCCAAGAAAAAAAAGCGCCCGCGCCCCGGCGGCGCGGACAATCCCGTTCGGTTGTTTTAAAACAGCTCCTGGAAGGCCGTCTTTTCGGCCGGTTCTTCGCCGGAAGAGACGACGATCGTCTCGATCCCTGCCAATGCCTTTTCCATCAATGCCCGGTAATCAAACAAGGTTTCATATTCATTCGCCTTTTCCCGCGTCGGCTTCGTTTTCGGCTGGGCGGGCGCAAAAATTGTGCAGCAGTCTTCATAGGGCAGGATGGAAATATCGTGGGTGCCGATTTCCTTGGCAATTTGGATAATTTCCAATTTATCCATGGCGACGAGCGGCCGGAGCACGGGGGTGTCGGTCACCTCATTGATGGTGAACATGCTTTCCAGCGTCTGGCTGGCCACCTGGCCGAGGCTCTCGCCGTTCACGATCGCCAGCCCCCCTTGTTTTTTCCGGATCTCGTCGGTCAACCGGAGCATCATCCGGCGGGTGATCGTCATGGAATAATTGTTCGGGACCTTCTGATGGATCGTTTGCTGGATCTCCGTAAAGGGAACGATATGCAGCGGGATTTCCCCGCAGATCTCCGCCAGTTTTTTGCAGATGTCGATCACCTTTTGTTTGGACCGTTCGCTGGTGAAGGGCGGGCTGTAAAAATGGACCGCCTCGATTTTTAATCCCCTTTTCATCGCCAGATAGCCGGCGACGGGGCTGTCGATGCCCCCCGACAGCATGAGCATCCCTTTTCCGCTTGAACCGACCGGGAGCCCGCCGGCCCCTTTGATGACTTCGCAGGTGACGTAAATCGCTTCCTGGCGGACTTCCACCTGCAAGTCAAAATCGGGATGGTGCACATCCACCGTTAAGCCGGGGATCTGGTTCAGCAGATAGGTGCCCAGCGTGCGGTTGATTTGGTCGGAAGTGTAGGGGAAGGTCTTATCCGCCCGTTTGGCGGAAACCTTGAAGGTCTTTCCCGAAGCATCGAGATCGAGGAACAACCGTTTGGCGCTTTCCTTCAATCGCTCCATGTCCTTTTCCAACTTGATGACCGGGCTGAAGGAATGGATGCCGAACACCTTTTTCAGTCTTTCCTTGACTTCCCCCATATTTTCTTCGTTCAACAAAATATGCATGCGGTCCCTTTTCGCTTGGATTTCGATGTTAGGGAAATCTTCCAACGCCCGGCGGACGTTTTTCCGCAGCTGGTCCACAAATATTTTTCGGTTTTTCCCTTTTAAGGACATTTCTCCGTAGCGGACTAAAATTTGATCGTAAATCATCGTTTACCCCTCATCACTTTTTGTAAAGATTCGATCGTTTCTTTTATCGTTTCGGCCGCAATCCGGATTTCTTCCATCGTGTTCGTGTAGGACAGGCTGATCCTTAAAGCGGATTGGGCCAGCTCCTTCGGGACGCCCATGGCCAGGAGCGTCCGGCTCGGCTTTTCCAGTTTGGAGGAACAGGCGCTCGTCGTCGACACGTAAATCCCCCGTTCTTCCAAGGCATGAACGAGGACTTCCCCCTTCATGCCACGAACGGAAAAATTGACGATGTTCGGGGAGGCGCCCTCCCTCCTTGAATGAACGGTCACTTGCGGGATCTTTTCCAGTTCGTCGAGCAAATAATGCTTCATCTCCAACAAATTGCCCCGTTCCGCGGCCATTTTTTCCATTTCCAGGCGCAGCGCCTTGGCCATGGCCACGATCCCGGCGACATTTTCCGTGCCGCTCCTCAACCCCTTTTCCTGATTCCCGCCGGCCAAAAGGGGGGAAAGCCGGATTCCCTCCCGGACAAATAAGGCCCCTGTTCCCTTCAGGCCGTGGAATTTATGGGCGGATACCGTCGCCAAATCGATGTTGGCCTTTCGGAAATCGACCGGCGTTTTTCCGATGGCCTGGACACAATCCACGTGGAAAAAGATCTTCGGGTAATTTTGCAGCAGGCGGCCGATCGCTTCAATCGGCTGGACAGCGCCGACCTCGTTGTTCGTATGCATGACGGAAACGAGAATCGTATCGTCCCGGATCGCCCTTTCCACGTCGGATACCCGGACGGCCCCATCGGATCCGACGGGCAGATAGGTGACATCGAAACCGAGCCCTTCCAGCTGCCGGCAGGTTTCATAGACGGACGGATGCTCGACGGAAGTCGTAATAATATGTTTCCCCCGTTTCCGGTATTCGAATGCGATCCCTTTAATCGCCGTATTATTCCCTTCCGTTCCGCCCGACGTGAAAAAAATTTCTTTATCTTTCACGCCCAAGAGTTCCGCCAGCTGCCTCCGCGATTCATTCAACAATTTTTCCGCCTCCAGGCCGATGCCGTGAAGGGAGGATGGATTTCCGAAAAACTGGCGGGATACCTTCACGAAGGCGTCAACCACTTCGCGGTATGGTTCGGTTGTGGCGCTGTTATCGAGATAGATCATCCAAATCATCCTTTTCCAAGGAAATGAACCGTCGCAACGGCCGTGCGGGTCCGGCCGCACGACGAACCATTTGTTCAAAAAAAAAGTATATCAAAGAGATATACTTCAAACAATTCTTGTGACTGTTTCATCAAGGAAGGAGATGGGGAAAGCGGGGAATCGGCCCCCAAACGGAACAATTATTGCGACTGTTCATTCAGGAGGGCTTCAATCTTTTTCAGCGCGCCCGGCTCCACCTTTTCGACGGCCGCCGCCGCTTGTTCGAGGGCCGCGGCATAATCGTAGCTGCGGAAGGCCTTCTCGGCCTCGAGCAATTTTTCCCGGACAAAGGGATACCGGGTTCTGTACCGGTTCCCGTATTGAATAATTTTTTCCACGAGGAAGGCGTTTTCCAGCATTTCTTCGACCTTGTCATGCATGTACGTGACATTTTCTTCCGCCTTCGCCAGCGATGCGCGGACCGCCTCCATCGATAAAGGTTTCTGCTCGAGATGGCGGAGGCATTCCTGGACCGCCTCGAAGGAGGAATAAAGCAGCGCCTCGATGTCCTGGGGAACGCCCGGGATGGCGCTCCGGTTGATCATCAGGCGCGATTCGACCACCTTGTTTTTCAGTTCCTGGATCCTTTGGCGCGCCTCCAGTTCATCCTTCCGCAGGGATTGCAGCTTTTCCAGATATTCCTTTTGTTTTTCTTCCAATTGCTTCATTTCCTCTGAAATTTCTTCCAGTTTTTCTTTCAAGATGGAGTAGGCCGTGTTCTCCGTCCCATTCGGCGTAAGCAGCAAGGAAAGGGTCTTTTTCATTTGTTCGATTTTTTTATCCATTTCGGCGACAAATTCCGTTTCCTTTTCGGGCAGCTGATAGCTGATCTGCACGCTGCGGACTTCTTCCTGCAATCGATCGTTGACGTTTTTTATTGTGTCCATTTCTTGCCGGATCTTTTCCTTGTTTTGCTGCACAAAAAGTTTGGAAGAAACTTCCTTTTCCAAAAGGTCGTACAACAGGTTCAGGCTTTCTTTTGCGTCTTCCAAACCTTTGCTGACTTCTTCGGTCTCGGCTTGTTCCAGGTATTCCCGGTAGCGGCTGATCTGATCTTCAATGCGGCGGATTTCCTTTTCCAGTCCGAGGTGTTCCAAATTATAGCCTTGCTTGCGCATTTCGGCGGATCCGTCGACGATCTCCTTGATCTGCCCGGGGATGACGTGCAGGCATTCTTCGAGGAGAAGGGGGATCTTTTTCATATTCTCGTCCAGTCGCTCCAATTTTTCCTTCAATTCCAGCACGATTTCCCTGGCATTCAAATAATTGCCCTGATCGGTTTCTTCTTCAAATCGGGCGAACAGATGCCCGGCGGCCTCCAGCTCCCCTTCCAGCCTGGCGGCGGCTTTTCCGAAGGAATGGCGGTTGGCGAGCAATTCTTTCTTCAATTTTTTATATAATTGCTCCAACCGGGCAATATCTTCCCGGTTTTTTTTCTCGCTGCCGATCAATTCGTTTAATTCCGCCAGCATCGACTCCATCTTTTCTTCCGTGCTTTTCAGCGTCCTTTCAATCTTGGCCAGCACTTCCTTCGCCTTGGAAAAACGGTATTTGCTGACGCAGTCCTCCGCATCGTACAACCATTCTTCCACATCCGGCAAATCCCCGGTCACGATATTGTCCCAGGTTTTCCGCCATTGTTCAAAATATTCTTCCGCCTGTCCGTGCATTTTCAATTGTTTGATTTTGGCGATCTCGTCGAGAACGGGGCGGTTCATGATTTCAATTTTCCAGGCCTCCAGCCGGTCGATTTCCTGGTAATAATTTCGTTTTACGAAAAATCCGATCAGGATGAGCACGGCCGCGATCAATACAATCCCGATAACATATTCCATTTCCAGCACCCCTGTCCCTTGCAAGAAAGCGAAAAAAGAATCTCCCAATGCTTATATGATACCATGTCCGGGAACGTTTTGGGACAAATTCTTGCCTCTTTCGCATTTTTTGTTTTTTCTTTTCCATCCATTATGTATTATAATAAAGTATCACATCCTTTCCATCGGAACCGGAACCGTTTTTGTGAAAATTCCAATCCTGGCCGTAAAGGAGCGGATGCCCGTGTTTCAAGTCGTGGAATACAAAGGCACGAAGGAAGAAAATTACCTTCTTTTAATCAAACAGCTGAAGGCCCTCGTCGAAGACGAGGAAAACCGGATCGCGAACTTGAGCAACGCCAGCGCCCTTTTGAATCAGTTTTTGACGGATATCAACTGGGTGGGCTTTTACTTGCTGGAGAAGGATGAACTGGTCCTCGGCCCGTTCCAGGGTCTCCCCGCGTGCGTGCGCATCCCCGTGGGCAAAGGGGTGTGCGGGACGGCCGCCCGGGTAAGGAAAGCGATCCGGGTCCCGGATGTGGAACAGTTCCCCGGCCATATCGCCTGCGACGCAAGAAGCCGTTCGGAAATCGTCTTGCCGCTGATCGCCGACGGAGAGCTGATCGGCGTGCTGGATATCGACAGCCCGTTGAAGGACCGCTTCGACGAAACGGATGAAAAATATTTGCAAATGTTCGCCGACGTCCTCGCCCAATATGTGAAATAAGCCGTTAAAGCGGCGGCGACCGGTCACGGCAGCCGGCCCGAAAAAGCGGGCCATTCCGTATTTCATTTTGAACCAAAATCACAGGGACGGGCTCTGGCATCGGCGGATCCGTCTGTTGGGCGATCCATGAAAAAAAGCCTATGAAGCTTGGGCCTTTTTCCGGCATTCGCCGGGGAAAGGCCGTTCGTTTTTTTGGAAGCCGGCGGGGATTGCAAAGGATCGCACCCCTGGCGTGCCCGATATTATCCTTCCCCGTCGGCCTCGGACAAACTTTACCGGCCGGATGGAGAGAAAGCGGCTTCCCATGCGGCCGATTTTTTCGCCAGAAAAAATCCCCTCCCTGGCAGACCGATCGCTTTTTGGCCGGCCCGCCCGGAGGGGATGCTGCCCGTTTTTCGCGCAATCGAACAGGATGGAAAGGTGACATTTTGGTTTGATGTCCGCAAGGGAAGCCCGCCGTTTGCCGCATTTTTAGCCGGAATAGGCGATGACGCGGTTTTTCCCTTTCCGTTTCGCGTCGTACAACGCTTCGTCCGCCCGGCGGAACAATTTTAAAGGATCGTCTTTCATCTTCCTGTTCCAATAGGCCACCCCGCAAGATATGGTCACTTTCGGATCCGTATGGGTTTCCGCCAATTTTGCGATCCGCTCCGCCAGCAGCACGCCGTCCCGCAAGGAGCGGCCGGGCATGTAGATGGCCAGTTCTTCCCCTCCCCACCGGGCGCTGATTTCCCGATCCGTCAAATTGTCTTTTATGATCCCCGCCAGCTGGATCAGCACCCGATCGCCGACATGATGGCCGTAAGTGTCGTTCACGAACTTAAAATTGTCGATATCGATTAAGATGAACGTCCCTTCCAAGTCCTCGGCCATCGATTTTTCCAGCACCTGATCCAAATAATTCCGGTTGTACAATTTCGTGCTGTAATCGGTGATCACGAGCCACTCCAGCTCTTCCCGGAGCAGGGAATTGGCGATCGCCAAAGAAGAATGCTGGGTCAGCGTCTGAAAAAGCTTGAAGGTTTTAAACGAAAAAAAATAAGGCTCATGATGGAGGGCGACGGCAAATCCCCATATTTCATCTTCCTGTTCCATCGGCACGGCCATCAGCGAAAGAAACCGATGGCGCCTGTCCTTTTGATGTTCGGAAAAATCGCCGATAAACAAAGGTTCGCGGTTGGAAGAGAAATGATCCTGCAGAAACCGCAAATAAAAGGCGCTTTCCTCGCCGAAAAAAAACGGGGTGCTCCCCTGCAAAACATGGGGATTTTTTCCTTTGAGGAGCACAAAGGCCGCTTCTTCCGCCCGGAGCGAAGATTTCAGCTGGCTGATCATGTAATGGGTCCGGTCATCGAGGGACAGGCGGGAATTCAATTGATGGGATACCTTCGTCACCAGCTTCAGCTCCCGGACAAGCTGGTTCGACTGCTGGTACAGATGGGCGTTTTCCATCGCGTTCCCCGCCGTATTGGCCAAAATGGAAATGAATTCCACCATCGTTTTCGGGATCCGTTCCATCCGGACATTGCCGATTTGCAAAATCCCGTAAACCCCTTGTTTTCCTTTTAACGGAAAATAAAGGGTGTTCCCGTCTTTCCCTTCCTCCATGCATACCTGCCCCGTCACATACGCTTTCATCGACAAGGCTTCCAGATCGTTATAGTTCAACAATTGCACCGGCAAATGCCCGCAATCGTTGTCGTTGGACAACAACAGATGATAGGAAAAGGCGGGGTACAGTTCCTTCAAAAATTCCACCATTTCTTGCAAAACTTCCCCGATATCCATGGAGGAATGGATTTTCATCGTCACGCGGAGCAATTTCTCATTCCAAATCTCCTTGACGCAAACGGATTTAAAGGAAAAGAGCTTCACCAAAAATTGGGACACGGTCAAGGAAAACTGCTCCCACCATTCGGCGGAAGGACATTCCGCCAAGGAAATCCGGTCCAAAAGGATGCAACCGATCGGATCCCGGGTTCCGTTTCTTAAAAGAATGCCGGTTTTGTAAGGGGGAAACGCCCCTTCGCCGATCCGGACGAAGACGCCGCGGCCGTCTTCCCGCAGCCGGTGCTTCATTTCGTCCCAATCGTCGATGAAGGAGAATATTTCCGGGGGTTTCAGGAGGACGGCGATCTCTTCCGTCTCAAAGGCGGACAGCCGGAGCAAAAAGCGGATCCGCTCCGCTCCGAGATGTTTGCAAAGCGTTTCGGCCAGTATATTCATATCGTCATGAAGGACGCTCTCCGGTCTGCATTCATACATGATCCCGAGAAGCTCGCTTTTCAATCCGTAAAGCAACTGCTCTTCCTGGGCATTCATTCCAATCTCACCTGTCTGCGTTATGATCGAAATAATCAAAAAATTACGCAAAGTTTTCCCCGTTTCCGGAGGAACTCTGCGATTATTTTAGCAAGGATTAACATTTTTGGACGAATTTCCATATTTTTCATCCGTATGTATTCATTATAGCATAAAAACGCATTTGTTGATTCAATTTTTAAATGTTTTTTTAACTTTTGCCCGCCGCAAAAATTAAAAATTCGTCCCAAGGCGGCTTCCGGTCCCAAATTTGGGCCGGCGGAAAAACTCCCCCCATCGGCCGCCCCGAAAAAAACCGGCAGGCGGCCGGACATCCGGTCCGTTCCCTTTCCGAATCATGCCCTTCCGGTTTTCACGTTCCGCCGCCCGAACCATCCGACATAGAAATCTTGTTCAACATAGCCGCAAAAACCCCGTCCGCCTTGAAGCGGGACCTTCCCTAAATATTAAAGACTTAGTGCAGCATGCCAACATTCGGTTTTTCGGCCCGGAATGCCCAACATTCCTTTTTTCCATCAGGCGCGGATGGTTCAACATCCAAGGAAAAATGTTCAACATTATTACTTAAATGTTCAATCAACGATTTCGTTTGTCCAATATCTTGGAGAAAACGTTCAACATTAGTTTTGGATTTCACGACGGACGGTCCATCATCTCATCCGGACTGTTTGACATCTGAAAATAATCGTCCAACAACAGTTGGGATTGTCCGGCATTTTCAGCGATCGTTTCATCATTTTAAAATTTATGTTCAATATGGAAAAAAATTTGTCCGACATGAAAGAAAAATAACCGTCATCCCGGAAAAAACGTCCATCACCGCGGGAAAAATGTCCATCATCGCTCCCGGGGTCCGACATTCGAACGGCCCCTGAACCGGATGCGGCCCAATGCACCGTGAAAATCTTGCCATAAACATTTCCCATTCTTTTGTTGACTTCATTGTTGCAATTCCATATAATAGACTTTGTGTAAAATATGGCAGCCTATGTGTACATGTTTATCCGCCCATTTTGTTGCTCCTTGCCGGAGTTGTACCGCGTAACCCTCAGCTGCTGGGGCGAAGGTACATGAAAACAAAATGGCGATAAACGATGTACGCAACTGTTTTATTTTACCGACTAACTTTTATAAGGAGGAACTTCAATGTCCCGTTATACAGGACCGACTTGGAAGATTTCCCGCCGGCTCGGGATTTCGTTAAGCGGAACGGGTAAAGAACTGGAAAGACGTCCGTATCCTCCGGGACAACACGGACCCAATCAACGGAAAAAGCTTTCCGAATACGGCCTCCAATTGCAGGAAAAACAAAAACTCCGCCACATGTACGGGATAAACGAACGCCAATTCCGCAACACTTTTGAAAAAGCCGGGAAAATGAAAGGGGTCCACGGCGAAAACTTCCTGATCTTGCTGGAATCCCGCCTGGACAACCTGGTGTACCGGCTGGGCCTCGCCCGCACCCGCCGGCAAGCCCGGCAATTGGTGACCCACGGCCATATCCTGGTTGACGGAAGACGCGTCAACATCCCCTCTTATCTCGTGAAACCCGGTCAAACGATCGGCGTCCGCGAAAAATCGAGAAACCTGCAAATCATTAAAGAGGCCATTGAATTAACCAACTTCATTCCGGAATATTTAACCTTCGATCCGGAAAAAATGGAAGGCACCTATACCCGTTACCCGGAACGTTCGGAACTTCCGGCGGAAATCAACGAATCCCTGATCGTCGAGTTCTACTCCCGCTGATCGGCTTCCGCGCGGGAAAGGCTGCTTAAAAGCCCCGGATCCCTTGGAAACAAGGGAATCCGGGGCTTTTTCATACAGGCGAGAAGGCCGCGACATCTCTTCCATGTCCACGGGCCGGTTTGCCGGAGCTCGCCTTTCCCGGGATCATGCCCATTTATGAACGAGACGGGGTTCGAACCGCTCCATCCGGCGAAAAAGGGTTTCCGCATCGCCGGCGGTGATCAATAACTCCAAATTTTCAGGCTTGGCGAATCCCTTTTCCACCGTGTGTTCCAGCATCCGAATCAAAGGATCGAAGAAACCGTTGACGTTGAACAGGCCGATCGGCTTTTTGTGCATGCCGATCTGCAGCCAGGAGAGGGCTTCAAAAATTTCTTCATAGGTCCCGTAGCCTCCCGGCAAGGCGATATAGCCGTCGGCCAATTCGTGCATTTTGGCTTTGCGGTCATGCATGGTGTCCGTAATGAAGAGTTCACTGACGCCCTCGTGGGCCAACTCTTTCTTTCGCAAAAATTCGGGTATGATCCCGATCACCCGGCCCTGATTGCGCAAAACCGCATCGGCGATCTCCCCCATCAGGCCCGCCTTGCCGCCGCCGTAAACCATGGATATCCCCCGGTCGGCAAGGAATTTTCCGAGATCCCTGGCCGCCCTCCTGTATTCCGGGTCGTTCCCGAAATTCGAACCGCAAAATATGCAAATGGATTGGATGTTATTCATCTCCCGAACCCCCTTGCGCGATCCGCCCGAAAAGCCGGGAACCGGCGGTCTCCGGACACTTTCCCCGTTTTGCCGGCAAAATGCCGATGCCCATCGGGCATCCGGTCCGGCATCCCCCTTCCGCCGGAAAACCTCCGTTTACGGCTTTTCCACGGCGCTCTTTTTTGCCATCCCCACAATTATAGCTTTCGCCGGGAATGCATGTAAAGGCCGGCGCGCCGCCGCGCCTGAACCGAAGGGCCGATCGGCCCTGCCTGAAACGGAGGCAGAACCGTCTGCAATCGATGCACAAGTTCCCCCATCGGATATTGATACCGCCGACGGGAAAATAAAAAAATCCGCCTTCGCTTTCTTCCCGCCCTTTCCGGCAATTGGTTCGGCGGCATGGAGGCGGACTGAATATAGAGATCTCGAATTTCCCTTGACAAAAGCACGGGAATTTTTCTAAGATATTCTCATAATTGAATATTTGCAAAAGTTCATCTTATCCAGAGAGGCGGAGGGACTGGCCCGGTGAAGCCTCAGCAACCAGCCGGATTCCGGCCAGGTGCTAATTCCAGCAGAACTTCTGTTCTGGAAGATAAGATGAAGGGAGGCAATGTTTTCTTTGCTAAACTTCTTCTTATCGGAAGAAGTTTTTTTTCATTTCTTTCGCATCAAGGGGGGATCCGCCGGGAAAATAACCGGCATGTTCCGGCCGGGAAAAGCGGTTTGGGAACCTCGCCGGAACCGTACGAACCGCAAGATCAGGCTGCATGTCTGTCCGCAGGAAGTCCTCCGGGGAAAAGGCGTGCAAAAACAAATGACAATCAAAAGGAGGATGCAGGATGAAGAAAACAGCGTTCTTATTGACGATCCTACTTTTATTCGCATCCGTCCTGTCCGCCTGCGGCGGCAATAAGACGGACGGGGAAAAAGCCGCAAACGGCGGCACCGGAAAACCGGAAAAAGGGGGAACATTGATCTTCGGCCGGGGAGCGGACGCCGTCTCCCTCGATCCGATCAACGTCACGGACGGAGAATCCATCCGTGTTACATACAACATCTTCGAAACCCTCTTTGAATACGACGCCGATTTAAACATCAAGCCGAGACTGGCCACTTCTTACGAAACGTCGGAAGACGGGTTGACATGGACCATCCATCTGCGCAAAGGGGTCAAATTCCATGACGGCACGGATTTCAACGCCGATGCAGTCGTCTTCAACTTCGAGCGCTGGATGGATCCGAACAACCCTTACCATGACGGGGACTTTACCTACTACACCTTCCTTTACGGGGGATTCAAAGGGGACGAAAACCATAAAATCGTCCATGTGAAGGCCCTTGACGATTACACCGTCGAGATCCGATTGAAAGAAAAGATCGCCCCGTTCCTCAGTTACCTGGCCATTCCCATGTTCGGGATATCGAGCCCCGAGGCGATCAAAAAATATGACGACAAATACGGCGAACATCCGGTGGGAACCGGCCCGTTCAAATTCGAGAGCTGGGACCGCAACGACAAGATCGTTTTAACCAAAAACGAAAACTATTATGAAGAAGGGAAGCCCTATCTCGACCAGCTGATCTTCCGGGTGATCCCCGACAATTCCGCCCGTTTGAGCGCCCTCAAATCCGGGGATATCGACATCATGGACGGGCTCAATCCCGACGATAAGAACGCCGTCGAGTCCGACCAAAACCTGGATTTTGTCAAACGGCCGAGCTTTAACATTTCCTATTTGGCCTTCAACACGGAAAAAGCGCCCTTTAATGATGTGAAGGTCCGCCAGGCCATCAACATGGCCATCAATAAGCAGGGAATCATCGACGCCTTCTTTAACGGATTGGCCGAACCGGCGAAAAATCCCCTTCCTCCCGTCCTTTGGGGATACAATGACGGGATTCCGGGTTATTCATACGATCCGGAAAAGGCGAAACAATTGCTGGCGGAAGCGGGATACCCTGACGGCTTCAAGACCGAACTGTGGGCGATGAGCAATCCGAGGCCTTATTTGCCGCAGCCGTTAAAAGTGGCGGAAGCGATCCAGGCCGATTTGAAGAAGGTCGGCATTGAGGCCGAAATCAAAACCTTCGAATGGGCCACCTACCTGGACAAAGTGAAGAACGGCGAACACCCGATGGCCCTCTTCGGATGGACGGGCGTTTTGGCCGATCCCGACAACTTCCTCTATCCGAATTTGAGCAAAACGAACACAAAGAAACCGGCCAACAACATTGCCTTCTACAAAAGCGACGAGTTAACCGGTCTGCTCGAAAAAGCGAGGGTCACCATCGATCAAAAGGAACGGATCGAGCTTTATCAAAAGGCCCAGGAAATCGTCTTCCGGGATGCGCCTTGGGTCTTGCTCGCCCATACGGCCCCGCCCCTGGCGAAGGCCAAATATGTGAAAGGGTTTGTCGCCCATCCGATGAACGATTCGTTCACCGAAGTCTATCTCGAGAAATAACGGCCGGCACCGGCCTTAAGGTGCCCCCGTTTCGGGAAAACGCCCGGATCGAAAAGCGGCAGGCGGGCGCCGGCTCTCCAAATCGGTACCGATCGTCTCCACCGGACGGCCCTTTCCGGCCGTTTCCCCAAGGGGATGAAGTCCCTTTATCCGGCGGCTTTCCGCCATCCTTCTGCTTTTTCCGGCTCCCTGGCGGAATCCGCAAAGGGGCATTAAAACATGTCCTTCCTCGCATCCGGGGAAGGCGCGCCCGCCCGGGCGGGCCGACAGCAAACCTTGGCTTGCCGCAATACCGCACCGCCGGCAGTCAACAAACTTTGGAAAAACACCTCCCGCTGGAGGTGTTTTTCCATTTTTTGATGATTCGAACCGGTTTGTCAGGGTTCCTTGGAAACCGGCGGCGGGCAAAGGGCGGGCGATCCCCTTCCCTTTCGGGCAACGGCGGCCGGATTTCCGGCGAATCAGGCGGCATGGCCGCCTCAATTGCTCTTTCGCATCCAACAGAAACCGGAAAATCACTTGCGAATGCCCGTTTCTTCCGCCAGCTCGGCGTACCAGTCCAGCTCCCTTTCCGCCGACCGTTTAAACTCGGCTGAGGGCAAATAGGACGGCTGGAGATAGATCTTTTCCAGCTGCCCGATAAAGCCTTTGTCCTTCTCCATTTTGGCGACGGCCGCTTCCCACTTTTTGACGATCGCCTCGGGCGTTCCCGCCGGCAAGGATATCCCGGTCCACCATTTGACCGTCAAGCCGTGAAAGCCGAGTTCCTCCGTCGTCGGCACGTCGGGGTATAAGGGGCTCCGTTTGCCGTCCTGGACGGCCAGCACCTTCAGCTTTCCCGCTTGCACGAGGGAATAGACTTCCCCGGCATTATGCACGGCCAAAAGCACATGACCCCCGGCCACTTTCGCGGCGGAATCGCTGGCCCCTTCGCTCGATACCATCCTCGTTTTTTTATAGTCGATCCCCGCCGCGCTCAGCCATTCCGCCACCCCGAAGCTGGAAAATCCGGCCGGGCCGACGCTTGCCCAGGACAAGTTTTCCGGATTTTCCTTTACCCATTCGGTCAGTTCCCGCAAATCCTTCCACGGCGCATCGGCGCGGACGGCGTAAACGAGGGGGGACTCGGCGACGCGGGCGGCGAGCATATGGTCCTTCAGCCGGAGAACGGGGCGGTTCGTTCCCGCCTCATACATCGTCGTCGACGAATTGTTGTTCATCAGCGCCGTATATCCGTCCGGTTTGGCTTCCGAAAGCGCGTACCGGGCACCGACGATCCCGCCGCCCCCGGTCTTATTGACGACGATCACCGGCTTTCCCCACTC
The DNA here is from genome assembly GCF_000383875.1 of Caldibacillus debilis DSM 16016. Lineage (NCBI taxonomy): Bacteria > Bacillati > Bacillota > Bacilli > Caryophanales > Bacillaceae > Caldibacillus > Caldibacillus debilis. Next base: position 69,986 of record NZ_KB912915.1, read on the forward strand.
CTTGCTTAAATATTCGGCGACCGCCCTGGCCGCCAGATCCACTCCTCCGCCTGCGGCGAATGGCACGACGAGTTCAATTTGCCGTTCAGGATACCGGCTGCCCTTTTTTTCCGGTTCGGAAGTGATCGCAGCGCTTGACGCACAGGCGGCTAAACCCGCCATGAGGAATAAAGCCAATAGGCATGTGATAAATTTTTTCATGAACCCTTTCCCTCCCATGTTTCGATCGTCCGAATTGGCTGCCGTTCCTTTAATCCCGCTCCCTTCCCGGTGTCCTTCCCTTTCCGGGTTCTTTTCATCAACACCGAGGAAAGGATAAACAAAACCGTCGCCAAGACGAGCAGGGCAAAGGAAACCGGCCTTTGCACGAAAATCAACCAACTTCCCGAAGAGATTTCCAACGATTGGATAAAGGCCATCTCCATTTTCGGTCCCAAAACGAAGCAAAGAATAAATGGAATAACCGGCCATTGAAACTTATGGAACAAATAACCGAGGAGCCCGAAGGCGACGGCCGCCAAACAGTCGAAAAGGCTGTTCCGCACCGAATAGGCGCCCAGGAGGCTGATCATTAAAATGGCCGGAGCCAAAAGGCCGAAGGGCACCTCGGTCAGTTTTGCCCACAATCCGACCATCGGAAGATTGAGAACCAACAGGATGATATTGCCGATGAACATGCTGGCGATCACGGTCCATACAAAGGCGCTGTTTTGCTCGAACAAAACCGGGCCCGGCGTCAGCCCGTAGATCATGAACGCCGCCAATAAAACCGCCAGCGGGGGAGACGAGGGAATGCCCAGGGAGAAAAGGGGGATAAAGCCTCCGGAACTGGTCGCGTTATTTGCCGATTCCGGTCCCGCCACCCCTTCGATGGCGCCTTTCCCGAACCGATCCGGATGTTTGGAAAGCCTTTTTTCCAAGTCGTAGGAAAGAAAGGAGGTGACCGTCGCCGAAAATCCGGGCAATATGCCGAGGAAAAAGCCGAGGAGGCTCCCTCTGACAATCGGCATTCCGCTCCGCTTCAAGTCTTCTTTGCCCGGAAAAGTCCTTTTGATGTGCTCTTGTTGGATCCGGACCCTTCTTTCCTCAAGCCCCTTCAGCACTTCCGTTATGGCGAAAAAACCGATGATGATGCTGATCAGCTCAATGCCGCCGGCCAAAACCGGAATCCCCCAGGAAAATCGCGGGACCCCCGATGACAAACCGATGCCGGCAAAAGAGGCGAGAAACCCGGCGGCGCCCATGATGACCGATTTCAAAAAGGACCGTCCGGAAATATTGAAAAGAATAAGAAGCGCCATCAACAGCAGGACAAAATATTCCGGAGGGCCGAATTTCAATGCCTGGTCGGCCAGAACCGGAGCTAATAAGACGAGCCCGATCAAGCCGAAAATCCCCGCGGCAAAAGAGCCGATCGCGGCGATGCCTAGAGCGGCTCCCCCCCTTCCCTGCCGCGCCAACGGGTAGCCGTCCAAGGCGGTCGGAACGGAGGAGGATTCGCCGGGAATATTCATCAAAATAGCCGTCGTCGATCCCCCGTACATGGCTCCGTAATAGATCCCCGCCATCATGATGATTCCCTGGACGGGATCCAGCACCATCGTGACCGGCAGCAAAATCGCGATGGCTGAGGTCGGTCCGAGCCCCGGAAGGACCCCGACGATCGTCCCGACGACCGAACCCGCGGCGACAATCAGCAGGTTGAAAGGGGTCAGCACCTCTTGAAAACCGTTCAGCAGAAACATTAACGTCTCCATGTCGCTCCTCCATCCTTAAAATAGAAATCCGTTCGGCAGCGGGGTTTTCAAAAATTCCGAAAACAGAAGATACAAGGCGCAGGTAAACAGACCGGAAAACAGGACGGAATCCGCCCACCGGTAATTTCCGATGATCCTTAGCAAAAAAAGAAACGCGAGGAAGGTGCTGAAAACATATCCCGCATACCCGATCAGCAGGCAATACGAAATCAGGACGCCGGCGGTGGCGGTCATCTTCCTCCCGATTTTCCCCCCGGGCAGCACAAATCGTCGGGAAGATTCCTCTCTTTTCAGGAGCAGAAATAACCCCGCCGCCACCAAGATTGCCCCGATCAGCCCCGGAAAGACATGGTCACCAGCCCAAAAATCGGTGCGGTACGGATAAAGCCTTGCGGCTTCAACGACAGACACGATGCCGAGAAACAGGGAGATAAACGCCCCCGTTTTGCGGGGAATCCCAGCGATCTTTCTCATCGACTCCCGCCTTTCCTAAACGAAGATGAGTGTTCCTTACTTGCTTCGCAACGATCGTCAGCTCATTTTGGCCGATTTCCTAAACGAAGATGAGTGTTCCTTACCCCGGCCCATGCGTTTTTCCGCGGCCGCGGGAAAATTCCGCATTTGCCTATATATTTCTATTCACTTTCCGCCCATTGGGCACTTGTCCGCCGAAAAAATGCGGAAGACTCGGCTGCGGATTTTGGAAAAAGAAGGAATGGAAGGACGGGGAAGAGAACAACGGAAAAAGGACGGCAAAGAGAGAGCCCCTTATCGCCAACGGAGAGGAAAATTGAAGGGGACAGGCTGCAGCTGCGGCCCGGGGATGCCCCTTTCAGAAACAAAAAAAAGCCCCCGAGGGCTTTTTCCGTCTCCCTGGGGCTGTGCCTTCCGGCTTCCGCCGCGTACGCCGCAAAACGGCGATTCCCGTCAACCTTGTCCCTCTTCCGGGCCGGTCTTTTTTTCCATACTTTTTGCCGCATTTTTTGCCGCAAAAAATTCGCCGAAAAAAGCGGCGCCCAAAATAAAAATTCCCCCGACGACCTGGCCCCATGTCAACATTTCCTTTAAAACGAGGGCGGACATCGCTACCGCCGAGACCGGATCGAAATAGCTCAAAACCGCAACCGTCTGGGTCGGCAATTTTTTGATCGCAGAAAAATAAAGGAAATAAGCGAGCCCGGTGTGGACGATCCCGACGACCAGCAAGAAAAACACCGACCGGCCGTCCAGTCGGGACAGATGAATTTCTTCGGCCGCGGCGACATAGGGAAAGAGCACGAGGGCGGCGAAAAACAGCTGGATCAGGGCCGTTTCGTATCCGGGAAAATCCTTTATGCATTTGTTCAGCAAAACGACTCCCGCGAAAAATAAGGCGGCAAGCAGGCCGAACCCGATGCCGGCAAGGTGGCTGTAACCGCCGGCCACGGATTCTTCCCCCTGCCCGAGGATGAAAAACAAGCCGGCCATCGCAACCGCAATGCAAGCAGCGCTTTTTGCCGTCCATTTTTCCTTCAGAACGAACGGGGACAACGCCATCACCAACACCGGGGCGAAATAATAGGCGAGGGTGGCGGCGGAAACGGTCGTATACCGATAGGCTTCAAAAAGAAAAATCCAATTGAGCCCGAGGGCGCTTCCGGACAAAAGGAGCAAAATCCAATTCCTCTTCGTCGTTTTGAAACGCAGCCTATTCTTCATGATGAGGGCCGCAAGAAACAAAAACAAACTCCCGGAAGCCCCTCTGAATAAAGCGACGGCGCCCGACGGCAGGGCGATATGCTTGACAAACAGGCCGATGCTGCCAAAGATGAGCATCACGAGGGAAAACAACAGCTTCTCCTTCATGCCGTTCCTCCGAATGATAATTGAGATTTTCCTGCTTCGAACATATCCATTGTAAAATAAGATATATTCCGAGCCTATTCTTTATTTGATTAATGGTCCAGGCATGTCATTTTCAAAATTTTTCCACCGTTTGATAACCGTTGGAACAAACGCAATTAAAGTTATGCAACGGGACAGCCATTCCATTCCGACAAATGAGTTATCCAATCCGAAAGGGGAGGTATCGCAAGCATTCTGCCATCTCATCCGATTGAATCGCTTAAAGGATGCTAAAACGATGGGAAGCCGGATTTCAAAAGGATCCTTTTCCCTGTTATATTGCCATTGTCGATATGAAGAGAAAAGCAAATAAAAAAGATAATCCGTTAGCTTCTAATAGCGAGCTTGAAGGAAAGGGAAAATAATATATCGATAAATGTCGTATCCGATCGGGATTTGAAAACAAGCGGCATCGACTTTGACGATTTTAACAGTCTGCAGACGCGCTCGTTGGACATATGATGCGATCCAATTGTCATATTTTCTATCAATATATCGTCCATTCTGCAGATACGGCCCAAATAAAAAAGATGAGGACTTATATGGAAGCAAAGACGAACAAATCCGAGACTTTATTGATCAATCGGTAAAAATAAGGCGATTTCCATCATCGAAGAAAAGCTGAATTCCAGCGTTCATGAAGTGAGCAATACTTATCTTTGCCAGGGCTAGACATGTACATGATGCAGCAAGCAAACCAAATCCGCGTCCGAAACGGCAATGGAATGGGGCGGCCCCTTCCCGCCCTGGGGAAAACGCCGCCCGCCCAAGGTTTTTCATTCCACTTCCCTCAGCATATTTTCAATGCGGATCAGCCGCTCATTCATCTCATGCAAAAGTTCCGCCTGCCGCCGCTGGAAGGCGTCCCTTTCCTTTTCGAATTTCAATCTTTCTTCGGCCCGCCTCTCCGAACGTTTGACGGTCCGGTATATAAAAATAGCCGCGACGATCAACAAGGGAATCGGAACCACAAAGAATACGAAGGCAATAAGCTGATAGAGGGAATCCATCAGGGAAAAAACCATCCTATCCACCTCCTGTTTCTTCAATTGCTCTCCGTTGGGGTGATCTTTGAATTGGCCACGGTGCGGCGAAGCTTTCAGCTGCCGGGGAAAGGAAAGCGGTCACCCCGAGACCGGCCGCATGCGGAATTCTCCCCCGCCCGCCCGGCAAAGAAACAGGGGTTCATGGCCGGCCCCGCCTGCGCCGTTCACACGCCACGAACTTGCTGCTTTGCAGCGCCGTTTAAGCAAGAAATACATGTCCGAAAAATAACGCCGCTCCGGAGTCGGCGGATGCTTTTGGAAACCGAAGAGCGAAGGAGAACCGCCGCGGGCCGCGGGGGATGCGTTCTCCTTGTTTTGACTAAAGGCGCGATGAATCATTCCCCTCCTTCTTTTTTAAAGTCACCGTTTTGGCCGCGCCTGCGATCGCTTTTTCGTCGATCAGAAGCCGGAAAGGAACGAGTTCATAATATTTCATCGCCTTTCCGTCTTCGGAGACTTCATGATGCCCTTTGACAAGTCCGGCCGATTCCAGTTTTTGCAAGTGCAAATACAACAGCGGCCGGCTGATTCCCAAGTTCCTTGCCAGCTGGCTGACGAATTGTCTTTCTTCGGCAAGCGCTTCAATGATCTTCATCCGGTAAGGGTTTGATAAGGCGTCCAAAACTCTCAGCAACCGATCTCCGTTTTGAATTTGTTCCATATGTAATAAATATATTACATGTGTAAGAAATTGTAAAGCCGTGAATAAAAAAATCCTTTCACGCTTTGGCTCAGCCCAAGAAAGAACCGACGCTCCCAACCCTTTCCCCAGTCAATGAAAAAAGGGGGCCGAACAGCCCCCTCATCCTCGTTTCTGCGCAATGCCCCGCTTGCCGATGAATTTTTAAAGAAACATCCCTTCATCCTTCCGCCCGTCCGCTCCGGACGGCCCCCTGCCGGCGAAAAGGGCGGCCGCAGGACTTCCCTTCCGTCCCCGCAAAGATGCCGCTTGCTCCGAAAGGATCGGCTTTCCGGCTTACCAGCCGAACACGTGGAAGAAAGAGGAAACCAAGATGTCGGCGAACAAAAATTGCAGGAAAAGATTGACGACGTAAACCGCCAGCGTGCCGTATACCGGATCGAACCGGCGGCCGCCTTCGTCCTTGTAACTGTAGAAAACGCTGGCGAAGCTGAGGGCCAAGGTCAAGAAAAGAAACAGGCTTAAAACCGCCAACAAAACGCCGCCCACATTCCACAGCGTCAAAAGGACGACGAGCAGGACGATGACCGTCGGCAGCACCAAAAAGGCGCCGTATCTGGCGGCCACCTCCTTCATGGACGTCTTGACGTCCATCATTCTTAAGACGCCGTAAACCGAGGCGATGATGACAGCGAAATAAAGCAAGAAAATGATGAACGGCTTCAGAAAATGATTGCCGAAGGAAGCGCCCGCAAAACCCAGGCCGGAGAATTCGCCGAACAAGGCATCCACGCTTCTGTTGTAAAATCGGGCCGCTTTATCGACGGTCACGTACAAAAACAGGCTCATGAAAAAGGAAAATAATACGACGGTGATGATGCCGTGGACCATGGACTCCTCGTTTCGGGTGCTTCCGTAACGAAACGGCCGTTTCAGTGCCGCCAAGGCATGTTTGAAATACTGCCGAAAGACGGTCTTTGTCCCTTCCCCATACCCGTTGTCCGCCCGTGAAGGATGCGGGGTGCGGGAAGATGCCGGAAAATCCGGGGCGGATTGGCCTTCCGGCCCGTCTTGTTCGGAAGATCTTTCCTCCCGGGCCAAATTCGCCCCGCATTTTGCGCAAAATTTTCCCTGTTCGTTTTCGCTTCCGCAATTTGGGCAAATCACTTCGTTCACTCCCTCGTACGGTTTATTTTTACGGTTCAATTTTCGTTCATCCGTCCCAGGAAACCGGGCGGTGCCAAGGGGCCGGCCGTCGATGCATGCAAGCCCGATCCAATTCCGGCCGGATTCAAATCCGGATGTCCCGGCAGGTTTGCCGCCTTTCCGATCGCCATCCGCGCGTGAATGCGAAATTGCAAGGGTTGAGCACAGAAAAAGGATTTTTCCCTCTCCCCGGCCGCCATCCCGGCTCCGAAAACCGCAAAAATTTTTTCGATTTCCGCTTTCCGGAGGGGCCCCGTTCAGGCGGGATCAGGCCTCACGGCTTCCGTTCGGCAGCGAAGTCCGCAAGGCATTGTTGCGTTCAAGGCGGGATCAGGCGCCGCGGCCCATGCGGTTTCCCCGCTTCCTGCGGGTCCGCAAATCCCCGATTTTGACAAAATTTTTCATGCCTTTTAAGCATAGCATAAGCATAGAAAATTGAATATAAGGAATCCGGAAGGCAGAAAAAGAGGCGGATGGAATATCCGCGGCTCCGCCTCTTCCAGCCCTCCGCCTTCCCTTTTGTCCCTTGTTTTTCATTGAGAAAATGTTATCATATTTTCCAGGAAACTTTAATGGAGTTATGAATAAGATGTTTTGTAGAGGTGTCAAACATGAGAAAAATCATCGGTCTCGTCTCACAAGTGAATATGTTCGTTCTTTTGGCCGCCGCTTTCTTTCTTTTGTATGATCTCGCCCTTTTCCAGCTGCAAATATTGAAGGACAGCACCATCGGCTTTTTTTATACGAGGGAGATCCTATCCTTGCTGCTGGCCGTTTTGACGATCAAATTTTTTTGTAAAGTGGAAAACCGGTATAAGCAGGAATGAGCGGCTATTCCGTTTCGCGCACCTTTTGCTTCTCGGATTTTTCCTCCCCCGATTCCGCCAAATAGGTTTGCAGCGCCTTTTGCAATTCATCCGGGATTTTGATCTCCAGATTTTCCGCGTTGGTTTTCAACCTTTCCGCCTGCTTTTCGATCAAATCGGGCTGTTCCGCTTCCTTTTCCTTTTCCCCTTTCCGGACGTTCAGCCATTCGAGTATCCTCCCGACGATGCCCGGCGTATCAAGTTCAAATCCGAACACTTTCGTTTTTCCGCCGATCAGGGCGACGACGACCAACGAAGTAATAATGATGTTGGGGATCTGGCCGATCAGCTCGATCGTGCCGAAGGACTGGACGCTCACCTTCATGTCCAGATCCGCATCGTCCCCGTCCGCGGCCGCATCGGCGATGGACAGAAGATCGTTCATGAAAGGGATGAAATGGCGGGCCTTGATCGGTTCCCGCCTTTGGACATGCAAAATGAAGTGGCATCGTCCCCCTTTGATATAAAAATCATGCAAGGATTTATCGATAAAATCCGCGTATTGGCCCGCGTCGGAAATGGGAAATTTCGTATAAAACAGCCGGAACAGGTGGGGATCCAGCTCCTCCATTCCCACCGATTTCACCCATTGGACTTCCCTTTTCTTCATCACCGGCCATTGGGGCCCCGGATTTTCCCCGGTCTTCCATCCTCCCTTATCGGTCGGAAAGGCCTCTTCCTTCCCGTCCCGGACGATGCCGAAATGGACCTTCGTCCATTCATCGGCGGGCACGATGATCAAATCCCCTTGATTGATCTCGCAGCAAAAAATTTTTAACAGTTGCCGGTACTCTTCCCTTTCCCCGGAGATCCTCTCGGAAACCCCCTGGGAATCGGCCATGCCCGCGGCCATCTGGCCGGTATTCAGGAGGACCGGCAAACGGATGCCGATATAGTTTTTTTCAATGGTCAAATCTCCCTTTTTTAAACCTCTTGTTTGGATAAACCAATATTTTTGTTCCTCGGGAATAACAGGGATCAGTTTCAAAAACTTTTCCAACGTTCTCCCTCCCCTTCCACAAAAATAGATTCCGAACCCAGGCCCCGAACCGCCGAATGGCGGACAGCCGGCAGCAACAGTCGGTAATATGTGATTCGTTTAACTACTTTATTTTTATGCAACAGGAAAGAAAAAAAGGACAATCCGGCGTATAAAAATCTCGGAAATCCCCGCTTTTAAAAAAAGAATATGTTGACGGCCCTTCTTTTTCCGGAATTTTTATGCACAACACCGCTTACGATTATTTTATAGAACAATAGGAAAATTGAATACTTGCAAAAGACCTAATATTGCTTTTGCAGAAAATTTTCCGTAAAAAGGAAAACTTCCCTGCCAGCCGATATGCCGCCGGATCGGCAAAGGGAAATATTTTTCCATTAAAAATTTTTTCATAAAAAAGGGCGGGCCCTCGCCCGAAAATTTTTCCGTACGCGGCGGCCCGTTGCCGCCCGTTTTCCTCCCCATTCCGCGGCGCCGCGGAAACCATTGCGTCCGGCGAACGGCCGCTCTTGCCTTCGCAGCCCGGGAATTTCACCTATAGATTGCACCCATCCCGGACACACAAAAAAGGACGGGGTTCCCGTCCTCTACAGCAAAGCGTGCAAAAAATATCCCATCATGCTCCCCGCATAGTTTCCGATCATATACCCGAATATCCCGGCCAGCAAAGCGGGGACGATCAGCCGGTCCCAGCCTTTGGCGGCCGCCATCGCCGCGGCGGTCGTCGGCCCCCCGATGGTGGCGTTGGTCGCCAAGAGGGCTTCTTCCAAGGTGAATTTCAACCATTTTCCCGTGATAAGGGTCACCGCCATATTGACAAAAACGATGATGAAAACAAAAACCATCAGGAGCGGCGCGTTTTTCAACAGGAGGGGAACGGAAGCCGGCACGCCGATGACGACAAAGAAGAGATAAATCAAAAAGGTGCCGATTTCCTGGGCCCCGCGCAAGTTTCCGAAAAACTTCCGGAAAACGGTCACGGCGATGACGGTCACCGTCGTTAACATCAAATATTTGTCCCCGAACATCCCGTTTAACGTGTTCATCAGAAAGGATGCCTGATCCCCGGAGGGAATCAGCCCGTCAAAGATCTCGGCGAGCTTGAAGGAGACGGCGGCGATGACGGATGCCGATGCGAAAGTAAACGCGATATCTTTTAGCGATATTTCTTTCCGCCGCCAAAAGGAAGACGGCGCCGCATCGGGATTTTTCCCCGCCTCCCTTTCGAAGGCGTCGATATGGGGGGTCGGATAATGTTTGCGGAAAAAAGAAAAAGCCGGAATCGCCATCAAAACGAAGAAATAAACGGCCATCATCACATTGTCGGCGACCACCGTCGCGGAAACGAGCTCTCCCGGAGTTTCAAACTTCGCCGACAAAGCGGCAAAATTGACCGATCCCCCGATATAGGACCCGGTCATCATCGCGCCGATCTTATCCAGGTGGGGGATCCGGTCTTTCAACGCTAAAAAGGCCAAATAGACCCCGATCACCGTGCCGAAGGAGCTCATTAAAAAAATGACAATCATCCTTCCGCTCTCCCGCCATATCCTTTTCAAATCCGCCTGGAAAAGAAGCATCGGGATGGCGAGGGGGATCGCATAGGTCCAAACCGCATCGTAAACATCCGACTCCGCCGGGATAATGTTCAGATTTGCCAGGATTAACGCCCCGAATAATGCGATGACGGCGCCGGAAATCTTAGCGGCCCATCGGTATTTTTGTTCCAAATAGATGCTGGCTGCGGCCCAGCCGGTCAAAAATCCCAATAACAGCCACGTGTCCTCAGGTTTTATCAACGAATGCATCTTCCTCCCACCTTAATGCGCAGGAAATAATGGCCCGCTTTCTTCATTTCGCAACCCTCATTTTTCCATAAAGCGGATCTCCGATCAAGCCCTTTTCCCGTTCCGGCAGAGGGAGCGGACAGGGAATCCCGGAATCTTCAACTGTTTTCCGTCCCTTTTCCCGCAACTCCGCCTGCGGCGCCGGAAAAGGAGACAGAAAGGAAAATGCCGTTCCCGGCAAGCCCCTTGCGAATTTTCCCATCGTCCCCGAGGGAGGAATTTTTCGGGATCGATCCCCCGGATCGGGATTCCTTCCAGCCGCAGGACCATGAACGGGAAGAAAAAACCCCCGACGCCGCAAACTCCCCGCCTCCTCCCGCGTCAAAACAGGCCGGAAATCCGCCCTTCTCCGTCCACATCGATGCTTTCCGCGGCGGGCTTTTTCGGCAGTCCCGGCATCGTCTGCACATCCCCGGTAAAGACGACGAGAAAACCCGCACCGGCCGAACATTTCACGTCCCGGACCGTCACCGTAAAATCCGCGGGTCGCCCCAATTTTTTCGGATCGTCGGACAGGGAATAGGGGGTCTTGGCGACGCAGATGGGAAGATTTCCGCAACCCATCCTTTCCAGTTTTTCGATCGCTTTTTCCGCCTGCGCCGTGATTTCAATCCCTTTTCCGCCGTAAACGCGGCGGACGAGTTTTTCGATTTTCACCGGAATCGGGTCGTCCAGGTCATAGGCATAGGAAAGACGGCTTTCCCTTTCGGCCAGTTTCACCGCTTCCCTCGCCAACGCTTCTCCGCCGGCTCCCCCTTTTGCCCAAACCTCGCACCGGACGGCTTTTACGCCCGTTTCTTCGCATTTTTTCGCCAGCCAGTCCAATTCCGCTTCGCTGTCCGACGGAAATCGGTTGATGGCCACGACGGCGGGCAGGCCGAATACCTTTTGCATATTTTCCACATGCTTGCTCAAATTGGGGAAGCCTTTTGCCAAGGCGTCGAGATTTTCCTTGCCGACATCTTCCAGGGCGGCCCCTCCGTGCATCTTCAAGGCCCTGACGGTGGCCACGACGACGGCCGCCGCCGGTTTCAGGCCGAATAAACGGCAGTTGATGTCGAAAAATTTTTCCGCGCCCAAATCGGAGCCAAAACCGGCCTCCGTCACCACGTAATCGGCGCACTTCAACGCCAGCCTGGCCGCCTTGATGCTGCTGCAGCCATGGGCGATGTTGGCGAAGGGACCGCCGTGGACAAAGGCGGGAGTATGCTCGAGGGTTTGGACCAGATTCGGTTTCAACGCGTCCTTTAACAGGGCCGCCATGGCTCCGTGGGCCTTCAAATCGCCGCAGGTGACCGGCCGGCCGTCCCGGGTGTATCCGACGATGATGTTTTTTAGCCGCTCTTTCATCTCTGCCAAATTTTCCGACAGGCACAGAATGGCCATCACTTCCGAAGCGGCGGTGATTTGAAAGCCGTCGTCCCTGGGCACGCCGTTCGCATTTCCGCCCAGCCCGGCCACGATGCTGCGCAGCTGCCGGTCGTTGATATCCACGGCCCGTTTCCATGTGATCCGGCGGGGATCGATGCCGAGGGGATTGCCGAAGTAAATATGATTGTCGATCATGGCGGCCAAAAGATTGTTGGCCGCGCCGACGGCATGAATGTCGCCGGTGAAATGCAAATTGATCTCTTCCATCGGGACGACCTGGGCATACCCGCCGCCGCAGGCTCCCCCTTTTCTGCCAAACACGGGTCCCAACGAAGGTTCCCTCAGGACGATGGCGGACTTCAAACCGAGCCTTTGCAGGGCATCCCCCAGGCCGATGGCCACGGTCGTCTTTCCCTCCCCGGCGGGGGTGGGGGAAATGGCGGTGACGAGAATTAATTTTCCGTCCGGCCGCCCGGCCAATCCTTCGATACGATCCTCGCGAATCTTCGCCTTATAATCCCCGTACAATTCAAGGGCCTGGCGGCCGATGCCGATCTTCGCCGCCACCTCTTCAATGGGAAGCATCCCGGCTTCCCGAGCGATTTCTTCATCGGATTTTCCCATCTGCCTCACCTGTCTCCTTTTTGTCTTTTATGCATGCCCTTTTCCGGCAGGGGGCCGCCGCGAAAACCAAATTGTTCATATTTGAACAAATTTTACCGAAAATTTCAGGCAGGAACCTCCAAGCCGGATGGGCAGGCCCGATCCGGATAAATTTTTCCGGGCTCCCCAAAAAAGCCGTGAAAACCGGAAAACGGCGGTTTTCTTCCGCCATATGGGAATCCCGCTTTCAATCCGGCAGGAAACGGGGACGGCTATCATTTTTCCCTTCACACCCCCGGAAAAAACATCGGAAAAGCCGCCCCCGGTCGGGGGAGGGGATTCCTCCGATTTCTTCGCCGGATGATCGTTCAAGTTCGATGCGCCATTCATTCAGCTGATCGGATCCCCCAATTCCGCCTGTGGCGCCGGCTGCCCGGGTGAACAGACATCCGTTCCCCCGGCCGGCTTTCCTGCCCCTTTGAACGGAAGCATGCAAACGGCCGAATCCGTCCCCCAGAAGACTTCCCCGCGGCCTTTTTAACGAAATACAGCAGGTGAACAGCCGAATGTTTCCCCCGGCTTGCCTCCTTTTCGCGGAATACAGCTATCCGTTTCCCCGGAAGGCTCTATTTTTTCACCAGGGAATGCTTAAAAGCGTAAATTACCGCCTGGGTCCGGTCCTGGACCCCCAATTTGCCCAAAATATTGCTTACATGGGCCTTGACCGTTTTTAAGGAGATGAACAATTCCTCCGCAATTTCCTGGTTGGATTTTCCTTCGGCCATCAAAAGCAGCACTTCCATTTCCCGGTTCGTCAGTTCTTCGTGGGGGAGGGCTTTTTTGCGGCTGCGGAGCTTTTCCGTCATCTTCGCAGCCACTTCCGGAACGAGCACCGTTTGGCCGTAATAGGTGGAACGGATGGCGTCGGCGATTTCGCCCGCCTTCGATGTCTTTAAAAGATAGCTGGTGGCGCCCGCTTCCAGGGCGGGAAACATTTTTTCATCGTCGATAAAACTGGTCACGATGATGATCTTCGCTTCCGGCCAGTGCCGGATGATTTCCTTCGTCGCTTCAATCCCGTCCATTTCTTTCATGACCAGGTCCATCAGAATGATATCCGGGCGAAGCTTTAACGCCATCTCCACCCCTTTTTTGCCGTTTTCCGCCTCGCCGACGACCCGAATATCGGGCTGTGACGATAAATAGGCGGATACGCCGATCCGGACCATCTCATGATCGTCGACAAGCAACACGCTAATCATCCTTTTCACCCCCCAAATGGACGATCGGAACCCGGACTTCCAGCTTCGTCCCCATCCCCGGGCTGCTGACCATCTTCCATGTTCCTCCGATTTCCCGGGCCCTTTCCCTCATATTTTGCAAACCGTAGGAAGCGGTCTTCACTTTGTCCACATCAAACCCTTCGCCGTCATCGGTGACCCGCAGGATAATGAAACCGTCCCGTTCCACGAGGAGCACTTCCATCGCACTCGCTTTGGAATGCCTCAGCGTGTTCGACACCGCCTCCTGCAAAATCCGGAACAGATGATCTTCCACGCCTTTATGATTGATTTGCAGATCTTCGACCTTCCAGCGGATCTGGATCGGCACCTTCTGGCTGAGTTCGACGAGCAGTTCCTCGATTCCTTTTTTCAACGATTTCCCTTTTAATGCCGCCGGACGCAAATGGAGCAGCAACGCCCGCATTTCCAATTGGGCCTGCTGGATCGTCTTCTCCACAAGTTTTAGCTGCCTCCGATTTTCCTCCGGATCCCTCCCGCCTTCGATGATCGCGGAAAGGAGCATGGAAGCGGCGAACAATTGCTGGCTGACGGAATCATGGAGTTCCCTCGCCAGGCGCTGCCGTTCTTCAAAAACCAGCTCCTGCATCCGTTTATCCAATTCTTCCGCCTTTTCCTTCGCCAATTTTTGGGAGATTTTCGTCTGTTCCTGGAGCTGCATTTGCACCTGCTCGATCCCGGACAAGATATCGGCCACTTCCTGAAGGAACTTCTTATCCTTTTTGGAAGGGACATGCCCGTGTTCGACCGCCAGCAAATAATCTTCGATCGTCTTGAACTGTTTCCGCCAGTACAGGGTCGATCCGACGGCGGCCAGGAAGGCCGCCCCGATGCTGAACAGGGGAAGGAACATGAGGAACGGGATGTCGAACACTTCCCTCTTCCACAATAGGGACCAGTCGTCCAACGGATAGGCGGCGAACAGAATGGTGCTGATGGCCGCAACGAGCGGCAGGATCACCGCGAAGCCGGCGGCCAATTGCCGGAAAAACAGGTTCATACCCTTCTCACCTCGACTTTCCCGACGATCATCGAGGTGAAGATCTTCACTTTTTCCGTCGCACTCCCGTAAGCTTCCGTTTCATACTCGATCGCTTCATTGATGACCCGTTCCCCGATTTCATCCAGGATTTGCACCTGGCTGAAAACGGCCGTATGATGGATGGAAAATTCGACTTCGTAGGGGATGAGGATTTGCACATTGCCGACGAAGCCCCGGATGGAAATGACGGCGTCTTTCGGCAAAAAAGTATTGCTTAAATCAATCACCACGTCCCCGATGCCGAGCAAAAGATGAATATCGTTCCACTCGTAGACTTCCCGCGGCGTCCGTTGGCTGCCGAACAAAAGGTTTTGAAACAGGGGCTTTCGTTTCAAAACCTTCCGTTCCGGCACCGGATGTTCGGGGAAAGGAGGGGCAATCACTTGCGGATGTTTTTTCGACTGGTAATATCGGTAAACGACCCATCCCACGACCCCGAGGACGAACAGACGGAAGGTCATCATGTTGACGACGGTAAGGGCGAGAATGAAGCAGCCGATGAGGAACAAGGCTTTCTTCGCCGCCGCTTCCCGCTGTTTTTTGCTGAAATAAAGGCATGCCAAGCCGGCCGCCAGACTGATGAGAAGCCCCCCGTCGAAAAACAGGAGCTCGATGACCAGGGCTGCGACCGCAAGCAGAATCAGCCCGCTGATTTGATCGACATTCCAGTATTTCCGCATGGGGGGCCTCCTTTCTCGGAAAGATATTCCTTGCGCCCTCCCCAACGGGCGAAAGGCGCAGTAAAGGGTTACTACGCCTTCTAGAATACCATTTTTTCCTTACCTTTTTAATGGCTTTCTTCGTTTTTCAGCCTTTTTTCCAATTGGGCGATCTTCGCGTCGATCGTATGCCGGAAGTAATCGGAATTCACCTGGTATTCCAGCCTTTCCAAATATCTTTCGATTTCGGCGAACCGCCGGAAGGCCGTTTCGGAATAGGCGGGTTCCTCCAGCCATTTGTTCATCCGGTATTGGGCCCGGGCGATGTTTTCCCTGCCCATCAGTTCCATGCGCTTCAATTGCATGTCCTTCAGCTTATGTTTCAATTCCTCGTACTTTCTTTCCAGCTGGACCAGCTGCTCTTCCGCCTTCTCCTTCGCTTCCTTCAGCCGGGCCGCCCGTTCCGCGTACTGCATATGTTCGCTTTGGGCGAATTCAAAAAGCTCCGCTTCGCCGGCCCTTTCGGCGATTTCCGATTGTTTTTTCCTTTTTTCCGCCATCTCCAGGGCGTGGTGGTATTCGCGGGTGAATTCATCCTTCAGCAAATATTGCCTTTCCACCAGTTTCCGGACCTTTTCCGTTTCCTTTTCGCATTCCCGCAAATACTGGTTTAGCATCGCAATCGGGTTTTTTTTCTCCTTTTCGTCAAGGATTTCGTGAATGTCGGCCAAAATCACGTTTTTCATCCGTTCAAATACGCTTGCCATAGGAATCTGCTCTCCTTCCTTTTTTATACTCAAAATTCATTCGGCCTGTAGGAACGGCTTAACTCCCGCCATTCCTTTTCAAAATGGACGAAGGGATCGTCCCCGTTCCCGTTGATTCCTGCGGAATCCTTCTTTTCTTTGCGGTTTTTGTACAAAAGGTACAGGATGGCTGCGGCGGCCAGCCCGACCACGGCGGGCGCGTTGGTCACGGAAGCGATGAGGAAGACGCCGCACAGGATCAGCCACAACATCTTTTTGCCCGTCGTCCCCGCTTTTTTGTATTGCCGGAAAGCCACATAGGCCAACGACAAGGTGATCGCCAGAACGATGATCGGCCCGAGGTTAAACAAAACCGTAATCCCCAAAATCAGGGCAAGGATCAGGAAAATCGCTTCTCCCATTTCCATTCCTCCTTTCTTGTCTTCATCATAGTCCCTTTTCGAATTTTTGATCATGTACCCGGGTTCCCTTTTGGATTGGACTTGAGTCGGATTTTTTTCTGCGCCGGCGGACCCGGGTGCGGCTGAAGCTTTTCCGGAAAAAGGGCGAAATCAGCCGGCCGCGGTTTTCCTTTTCCATTTTTGTCTTGACGTTCTTTTTTCGCTGGATTAAGATGGAGATAAAGTCAATTGAATAGTCAGAAAAATAGGTTGATTTCCTTGCCGGGGCACCGGAGGGAAATCATTAAAAGGGAAGTTCGGTGAAAATCCGACGCGGTCCCGCCACTGTGAATGGGAGTTTCCCGGCGTGATGCCACTGTTTGCCTCGCAAACGGGAAGGTGCCGGGAAATGATGATCATGAGCCAGGAGACCTGCCTATTTTTCATGACGTAAACCCTACGCGGATAGGGGGTGCGTTTGCGTCTTCGCGGATCCGTCATTTCAGACGGCTCCCTTTGGCATGCAAATGACATCTCCTCCGAGGGATGTTTTTTTATTGGAAAAATCTTCGGGAGGAGGATATTGATGGATGCGCGTTCGTTGAAAAAGTTTTTGGCCATGATCGCCGTCACGTTCTTGCTCATCGCCCAAAGCGGCCTGTCCGCCCTGCAGGCACGGGCGGAAACCTTGCAAAACGCGGTCACGGTCACCATTCTCGGGTACGACGAAAAGGCACCGGTATTGGAAACGGTTGCCGTTCCAGCTACTGAAGGAGAGACGGCCTTCGGTGTTTTGCGAACCGTCACCGAAGCGAAAAATATTCCTATGGAATACCAGCTTTATGATGGAATGGGCGCCTTTATTACCAAAGTGGGAAATGTCGAGCCGCAAGGCAGCGATTATTGGGGATTTTTTGTCAACGGCATAGATCCGAACGTTGGCGTTTCCTCATACAAAGTGAAAAACGGGGACAATCTTTTGCTGAAAATCACCTCTTATCCTCCGGAAACGATCACAGTTAAAGTGTCCGCCGTCGCGGCGGATCAGAAGGAAGTCATTCCCGAAACGGAAGTGGAAATCGTAAAAGGCGGAACCGCCTATGACGCCCTCGTCCAGGCGGCAAAGGCACGCAAGGTGGCCCTTGATGTTTCCGTCGATTCCCGATGGCTCACCTTCATTAACGATATCGGCGGCTTGCTGGACGGAAACGGATACTGGGAAATGTACATGAACGGAAAGTTCATGGATAAGGGTCTTGTCAGCTATCAAATGCAAGAAGGGGATCATCTCCAAATAAAGGCGGTGCCCTTTGACAGCGGAACGAACCCGGGTGACGGCGGTTCCGATAAACCCGCGGACAACCCCGCCGATCCGAACCCGGGCGGCGGAAATCAAAACAAGCCGGGCCAAAGCCTGAAGAAGGAAGTCCAAACGGCCATCGAGCGGATAAACGGCTATTTCGCCAAAAACCGGAATTTGGATTGGTACGGCATCCTGGCTTTGAAGGCCCTTCATCAGCCTGTCCCCGAAACTTATGCGGAACAGACGGCGGAAGAGGCCGCAGCCAACGGTGGGAACTACCGGAACGTTACCGACCTGGCCAAAGCGATCCTCGTCTTGACGGCTTCCGGGAGAGATGCGGCCGATGTCGCCGGCTACAACTTGATCGAGAAATTGGCCAACCACGAAAGAATGACGAAACAAGGGAACAACGGACCGATTTTTGCCCTGCTGGCCCTCGACAGCGGGGATTATCAGGTCCCTGAAAGGGCGAAATGGACGCGGGAAAAACTGGTCGCCGCGATCTTGGACGCCCAGCTGGACAACGGGGCATGGTCCCTCTTCGGCGACAGTCCCAGCAGCGATATGACGGGCATGGCCCTGGCGGCCCTTTCCCCCTACACCGGTGAAAAGAAAGTCAAAGACGCCGTCGATGCCGCGGTCAACTGGCTGTCGAAGGCCCAGGCGGACACCGGCGGGTTCAACGAGGCCGTAAACGGCGGGGAAGCAAGCGAATCGATCGCCCAAGTCATCATCGGCTTGACGGCAAACCGGGTGGACCCGGCGGGAGAACCGTTCACAAAGCCGGGGGGCAGCCTGGTCCGGCGCCTGCTCGATTTCCAAAAGGCGGACGGGGGATTCGCCCATTTGCCTGCCGATGAAACGTCCAATCCGATGTCGACCGCGCAAGCCTACCTGGCGCTGGCGGCCTATCAAAAATATTTGAGCGGCGAAGGCTCGGTGTTTCAGTTTGCGGGAGGCGAAAAAGTCCCGGTCGCCGGCGTCGCGGAACCGAATCCGGCGGATCAAAAAACCGATGCGGACGGAGAAGGGAAACGCTTGCCCGATACGGCGGCCGGACATGTGGAAGTTTTGCTTTCCGGCATTTTGCTGATGGTTTTGGCCGCCGCCCTGCTCCTGCAAAGAAAAAAGGTGTTCAAGGGCTGATTTTCGGGGCGGGCCTGTTGTTGAGATATCCATTTCCGATCCGCGAGTTCGGGCACGGGGAGGGAGACAGATTGGCATCTTGCAAAAAGGTTTTGCTGCTGGCCGTTGCCCTGATTCTATTTATCTTCTCTTCCGGCTGCGAAAAGGACAGTCCGCTGCCGCAAAACAAGGCCGATGATTGGCAAGCCGAACAGGCGGCCGGTTCCGGAAAAGCCGGGGATGCCGGCGATAAAGCCGAAACCGCAGCCACCGGGAGGAATACCGGCGGGGACATAAAAGAAAAGGCCCCGGCAGCGGATTCGGCCGCCGGAGACCAAACGGGAACCGGAGCAAGCGGCAATCCGGCGGAAAAGGCCGGGGTAACGGCCGCCTCCGATCATCCGGAGAAAAACCCCGATAATCCGGGGAAAAACGGGGAAAAGGCGGCAAAGAAAACCGTCCAGGAGGCCGGCCGTTCCGGGCAGACGGCTTCCGGCACATCCCCGGGCAAAAAATCGGGAACCGGCGCCGCATCACCCGCATCCCGGCCCGAACCGGCGGTAACCGTATCCGTGATCGGGCTTGACGAACACGGCAAAACGAAGGTCTTTCTTCCGCCTTCGAAAATCGGGATCGGTTCAAAGGATACGGTCTTTACCGCCACGATACGAATTCTCAAGGAAAAAAACATCCCATACGAAGCGAGCGGTTCGGGCGCGAGCGCGTACATGGAAGGCATCCATGGATTATATGAATTTGACTACGGGCCGCTGAGCGGCTGGCTGTACAAAAAGAACGGGGTCATCGTGAACCGGGGGGCGGGCAGCGAGCCCGTGAAAAACGGAGACGAAATTGTATGGTTCTACACGAAGGATTTCACAAAAAATTGAGCCGGTGAAGATGTTCCCCAAACCGGCAAATGAGAAAGAAATCGGGTGACACCATGGTTTCCTGCAGGCATTCCCCCTTTCGGAAAATGCGGAATAAGATTTTCTCTTTTCAAAAAAAGGTGAGGCCGGATGGCTGACGGTTTCCGCTCCCTTCATCCATTCGCCGCCCTGTTGTACTACGTCTTCGCTTTTACCGCCATCATGATCTGTCAGCATCCCTTTTTTTTGTTCTTTTCCGGCCTGATTTTGACGGCGGTCAACCTGGTTTTGGACAGGGGGAGGACGCTGAAAGGCTGGGGCGCCCTTTTTGCCCTGTTCACCCTCTCCCTCCTGATTCTGACCCCCCTTTTCAACCACCGGGGCAGCGTCATCCTGTTTTATGTCTTTCAAAATCCCGTCACCTTGGAAGCGGTCCTTCAGGGCGCCATGAACGGCCTCACCCTCTTCTCCCTTTTGGCCCTTTTTTCCACTTTCCATCTGGTGATCGACGGGAGAAAATTTTTGTTTTTGTTTTCCAAATGGCTGCCGAAATGGGCCCTGCTTGCCATGCTGGCGGTGCGGTTCGTCCCCCTGTTTAAACGGAGGCTGGACGAAATCGGGATGGTCCAGAGGGGAAGGGGGATGGGCATCGCCGCCGGCCCGCTCCGGCAGCGGATGAAACACGGAATGCTCCTGACCCAAATCCTGCTGACCTGGTCGCTGGAAGACGGGATCCAAACGGCCGATTCCATGCTCGCCAGGGGATACGGACTGGGGAAACGGAGCAAATACACCCCCTATTCCTTCCGGCCCGGCGATTTTGCCGCCATCGTTTTTTTGTTGGCTTTGTCCGCCGCAACCGTTGCCGGATGGTATCTGGGGGACGGCTTGCTCACCCTTTTCCCGGGTCTAGAACCGGTCCTGTTGTACGGAAGGGAATGGGTGTTTTTTTCCTTTTTTGCGCTGTTGATCGGCTTCCCGCTCATTGCGGAAGGAAAGGAGGCGGCGGCATGGCGATACTGGAGGCGAAAAATTTGACATTTTCCTATCCCGACGGGGACCGGTGCGCCTTGGAAGACATCTCCTTCGCCGTGAACCCCGGGGAGTTCGTCCTCCTTCTGGGGCCTTCGGGGAGCGGAAAATCGACGCTGCTGAGGCTGTTTAAAAGGGAGATCGCCCCGCACGGAAGGCGGGAAGGGGAGATTTTGTTCCGGGGCAAACCTTTGGAACGGACGGATAAAATGTTGGCGGCCAAAAAAATCGGGTTCGTCTTCCAGGATCCGGAAAACCAGATCGTCATGGACCATGTGCTGGACGAACTCGTCTTCGGTTTGGAAAACATGGGGATGGAAACGGATGAGATGCGAAAGCGCGTGGCGGAAATGGCCCATTTTTTCGGGATCCACCCGCTCCTGGACAAGGAAATCCATCACCTCTCCGGCGGCCAAAAACAGCTGATCAATCTGGCCTCCGTCCTGCTGATGGGGCCGGATGTCCTGCTCCTGGACGAACCGACGGCCCAATTGGATCCGGTGGCCACGAAGGATTTTTTGCATATCATCAAACGGATGAACGAGGAGTTCGGCTTGACGGTTTTGCTGGCGGAACACCGCCTGGACGAGGTGTTCCCCTTGGCAGACCGGGTCCTGTTTTTGGAAAGGGGAAAGCTCCTATTGGACGAACCACCGAAAAGGGCCCTCTGCCGGATGGAAAAAAGGGAGGAAAAGGCGGTCCGCGCCTTCTTGCCGGCAGTTCCCCGGCTCTTTTTGGAATTTTTCCCCGATCCGGATCCGGAGGATCTCCCCCTGTCGGTAAAGGAAGGAAAAAGGCGGCTCGGGCAATACACCGTCGGGGCCGCCGATCCCGAAAAGGAGGATTCCGGAAAAAAGGACAAGGAGCAGCCTCTGTTGGAAGTGAAGGCGGCGGAATTCCGCTACGGGAAGGACGAAAGGAAAGTGCTTGACCGCCTTTCCCTGACCGTCTTTGAAGGGGAGCTCCTGGCGATCGTCGGGGCCAACGGGACGGGCAAATCCACATTGCTCAAGGCCATGGCCGGCCTTCTTCCGGTGCAAAGGGGGCGCATCTTCTATCGGGGAAAAAAATTGGCGCGGCCGCAGCCGGAGGAAATCGCCTATCTGCCGCAAAATCCGAAACTTCTCTTTATCCGCGACACGATCGGCGGAGAATTGGCCGCCGTCGCCGGGCGGTTCCGGATCGAGGCCGGAAAGGAAAGGGCGGAGGAACTGGCGGAATTTTTCCGCATCCGGCACGTCATGGACCGCCATCCTTATGATGTGAGCGGCGGCGAGCTGCAGAAAGCGGCCCTTGCCGCCTTGCTCCTTCCTTCCCCGCGGCTGCTTCTGCTGGATGAACCGACAAAGGGGATGGACCCGGAGATGAAAAGGGAATTCGCCGATCTATTAAAGGCGCTGCGGAAGGAGGGGACGACGGTCGTCCTCGTCACCCATGACATCGAATTCGCCGCAGTCTGCGCCACGCGATGCGCCATGATGTTCGCCGGCCGGATCGCCGCCGCTTCCCCGACGGAACAGTTTTTTAAGGGAAATTCCTTTTATACGACCGCAATCAGTCGCCTGACAAGGAACAGCCATGTACCGGAAGTGATCTCGATCGGGGAGGCGAGAAAAAAATGGACGATTCCGTAAAGACCCCAAAAAGAAAAAGGCGGGCCTACGCCTGGCCGGCGGCCTTCCTCATCCTGTTCATCGCCCTGCTGCTCGCCTTTCCCCTCTTCATCCAGAAACATTATTTGTCCGTCAGCCTGTGCCTGATGGCGGCCAGTTTCCTGCCCCTCATGATCCGCTTTGAATGGAAAAAGATGATCGGAAGGGAAATCGTCATCCTCGCGGTATTGGGAGCGGTGGCCGCCCTTTCCCGGGTTCCGTTCGCTTCGCTTCCCAGCGTTCAACCGACCACCTTCGTCGTGATCCTGACCGGGGCCGTTTTCGGAGCGGAAAGCGGATTTGCGGTGGGGGCTTTGGCCGCCCTGGTTTCCAACATCTTCCTCGGACAGGGACCGTGGACCCCGTGGCAGATGTACGGCTGGGGGATGATCGGATGGATCAGCGGACTTCTCCGGTCCTCATTTTTTATAAAAAACTCCTTCGGCAGGGGCCTGTTCGGTTTCCTTTCCGGCTTCGCCTTTAACTGGCTGATGAACCTGTGGGTCATCCTCACCGTCCTGGACCATTGGAACTGGAAAGGGATTGCCGCCATTTACGGGGCAAGCTTTTTCTTCGATTTGGCCCACGCCTTATCCAACGTATTTTTTCTTGCGGTCTTTTCCAACAGCTGGATGAAAATCCTTCTCCGGATGAAAAGGAAATACGGCCTTTTGGAGGCGGAATCGGACGGCAAATGACGAAGCGATGGACCGGCCCAAGAAAGGAAAACCGGATCCGCCATCCGGCCGGTCCCGTCATCCTTGCGAGCCCCGGCCAACTCCATCCGTTCAAAACGACCGGGGTTCACGTTGCGGGTGACCGCCGGGCCGTGCATGACGATGGAAAAACGAATTCTAAACTTCCTAACAGCGCATCCCCGCGTTGTTAGGTTTTGATTTTTTCGGGCCGTTCCGAAAAGGTCAATTGGGCCATCGGAGCCCAATTCGGCCTCGCAAGGGAGGAAAAAACCGATCCGGCATCCGTCCATCAGGGCCATGATTTTGGACAAAACGGTTCGGATGTTGGACACCGGTTGCGATGATGGACATTTTTTCCGTGATGATGGACGTTTTTTTCGCGATGATAAACGTTTTTTCCAAAATGTTGGTTATTTTTTCCTTTATGTTGGACAAATTTTTTTTCGTGTTGAACATACATTTGAAAATGTTGGACATTCCCTGGGATATTGGACATTTTTATCCGGATGTTGAACGATCCGGTTGAGATGATGGACGATCGGCCCGGCAAACCGGAACAAATGTTGAACGTTTTGCCCCAAATATTGAACAAACGGGACTTTCTATCGGACGATTCGCCAAAATCTTGGGCATTTTTCTTTGAATTTGGAACCGTCCGGTACGGATCGGAAAAACAAGAATGCGGGACAAATTTTCCCCGTGTTGAACAGTCGGCGGTCAAGATTGGACATTTCAATATCATGCCATATGGCAATGGAACCGGATAAAAACATTTGAACCCTCTTGCCTTTCAAGCGAATTCACTTTTGTGCGGATAATTTCCCCGGATAAAAATATTCGGACCCTCCCGCCCCGGCAAAGGATGGACGATGATCCGATCGGCGGCGCGGGACCATTCCAACGGGCAAAAAAAGAAAGCGTCTGATCCGAACGCTTATCGGAAAGGCAGGCCTCCTTCCATGGCTGCCACCCGATCAAAAAGAGTGGAAAAACGTCGCGGCCCGAGACCGCAAAGCCCGATCAAAGAATCCGAAAATAAATTCAATGGGCTCGCATTCCGAAACGGCTTGACCCTGTCCTCGAATGCTTCCCAATCCGAAAATAAATTCAATAGGCTCGCATCCGGGTTCTCCCATGGCACCCCTTCGACAAAAAATGGCCGTTCGGAAGGCAACCGAAATTGAAAAATGTTCTGAAATATGATATCATAATAATATAAAATTAATATTGGAGTGATTTTATGAAAGAAACCAGAGCCTGGTCGATGAACGGTTATCTCGGCATCCTCATCCTTGTCCTCCTGATCGGATCCGCCGCCTTTCTGGCCTGGAAACAACAGTGGATCCTTGCCGTCATTATCTTCCTTGTCGCCGCGGTCCTGGCGACGGGCATCACCATCGTCCAGCCGAATCAGGCGAAGGTCGTCATCTTCTTCGGAAAATATTTGGGGTCGATCCGGGAAAGCGGCCTGTTTTTAACGGTGCCATTGACGGTCCGCGACACGATCTCCCTTCGGGTGCGAAACTTCAACAGCAACAAGCTGAAAGTGAATGACGTGTTGGGGAATCCGATCGAAATCGCGGCCGTGGTCGTCTTCAAAGTCGTCGATTCGGCCAAGGCACGGTTCGATGTGGAGGATTATGAACAGTTCGTGGAGATCCAAAGCGAAACGGCCATCCGCCACGTGGCCACCAAATATCCCTATGATGCCTTCGAAGATGAAGAGATCACCCTGAGGGGAAATCCGGAAGAAATTTCTTCAGAACTGACCAAGAATTTGCAGGAACGGTTAAATGTGGCAGGCGTCGAAGTCATCGAGGCCCGTCTGACCCATCTGGCCTACTCGACGGAAATCGCCAGCGCCATGCTGCAGCGGCAGCAGGCGGCGGCCATCCTGTCCGCCAGGCAAAAAATTGTCAGCGGCGCCGTATCCATGGCGCAAATGGCGGTGCAGCAACTGCAGGAAAGCGGAACGGTGGAATTGGATGAAGAAAGAAAAGTGAACATGGTGAACAACTTGCTTGTCGCGATCATTTCCGACCGGGGTGCCCAACCAGTCATCAATGCGGGAAGCCTGTATTAATTGGCAACGGTCGTGAATAAACATGCCGAAGAAAAAAAATTTTCCGCTGCGCCTTGACCCGGAACTTTATGCCATTCTCGAGCGTTGGGCACAGGATGAATTCCGAAGCGTGAACGGCCATATCGAATACCTGCTGCGGGAGGCCGCGAAAAAAGCGGGAAGATGGAAGGAAAAACCGCGGCCCTCCCGCGGGGAAAAGGAGTAGGGGGTAAAATAATCTGTCCCGGATCCAAACGGAACCGGGACAGATTTTTTTCCGATCGGGGAAGGCGTCCGCTCCACCCGTTCCCGTAAAAAAAGGCCCTTTCCCCTTTCGGCTACTTCTGCGGCCGGCGGCGGTCATACCATTCCTTGTGAAAGGGGCATCCGCGCTTTTCAACGATTGGCATCCGCTTCTATTATGCATCCGCCCGCATCGGCGAAAATCCAAGAGAAGACGGGACATCCCCGGCAAGCCTCCCGTTTCCCCGTCCAAATGCCGGCCGGTTAAAGAATGATCCCGCCTTTCCTTTCCGCTCCCCGCGCAAAGGCCGACGGATTCTGAAAGCCGGAAGATCCGCGGATTCCCCTGTTATCCAATCCGGGGATGTTGCGTATTAATGACAAAGGGCAGGTTTAGGCAGACCGGTCGAAAAGGATCCTGTTTCCGCTTCCTTAGGCAAGGGCGGCAAGCGGAGCGACGGACGGGGACAGACCCGTTGAAACTGACCTTCAACTGGAACGTCTCGATCCCTTTGTGTACGCCGTAGATCGGCAGACCCGTTGAAAATGATCTTCCAACCCCTTCTTCAGCCTGTTTTGTGGCGCCATTTTTAAATCCAAGTGGCGATGATGGCGGGGAGCCAATTCCACCAGCTGGACTGGAGATTATAATGGAGCTGCTGTTCTTCAAAACTCATATCATCGAACAACTCGTTGTGATTTTTTCCGGTTTGCTTTTTCCGCTCGTTCATCGAAGAAATATAGGCATATTGAATGGGAACCATGATGCCCGTATAAAGGACCAATATGATCGCAAGGACGATGTAAAAAACCGTCATCTTTCCTACCCCCTCCGATTTTTTGCCGAGGACGTTCCTGACATTCTGCCTTTTTTACGAATCAAGCCCCGCGGCGGTTTCATTTTTTTCTGAAAATACCGATACCCTTCCGGCCACGCCGCCCGCGGCATCCGCCGACGATGCCCTGGGACGTGGCAGATCAAGAAGTGACGCAGCCGGAATTCAGCGTCCGGAACAAGTCCTCTTCCCCTTCCCCCGATTTTTCCTTTAAAAATCGCCCTGGCATTTTTTTCGGGAATTTCGTATACTGTTAATGAAAACGTTTTCAATTGAGAAAGGGGTTTTTCCATGGATTATGGAAACCGGATGGAAACGATGCTGATTCATTCCGGATATGACGCCCGCGATTACAAAGACAGCCTCTCCCCGCCGCTATACCTCAGTTCCACCTTTGTTTTCCCGACCGCCGAGCAAGGTGAACAGCGCTTTTCCGGAAAGGACGACGGATTCATCTATTCGCGTCTGGCCAACCCGACGGTGCGAATCCTTGAAGAGCGGATGGCCGCTTTGGAAAAGGGCGAGGATGCCATCGCCTTCGCCTCCGGCATGGCCGCCGTCTCCGCCGTATTGCTCCATTTAACGAAAGCCGGGGATCATATTCTCTGCTCCCGGGGCATCTACGGCTGCACCTTCGGGCTTTTGCGGCTGTTCCAGGAAAAGAACGGGATCACCTACAGTTTCTGTTCGATGACCGACGAAAAAGAGATCGAAGCGGGACTCCGGGAAAATACGGCCTGCATTTTTTTGGAAACCCCGGTCAATCCTACGATGGAAGTGAACGATCTGGAACTGGTCGTCAAAGCGGCCAGACGCCGCGGCATTCCCGTCGTGGTGGACAACACCTTTTCTTCTCCCTATTTGCAAAATCCCCTCGAGTTCGGCTGCGATTATGTCGTGCACAGCGCCACCAAATACATCGGCGGCCATGGGGACGTGATTGCCGGCATCGTCGTCGGCAAGGACCGGGAAGCGATGCAACAGTTGAGAAACCGGATTCAAAAAGACATCGGCGGCATTATTTCTCCCTTCGACGCCTGGCTTTTATTGCGGGGATTAAAAACTTTGCACGTCCGCATGGACCGCCATGTGGAAAACGCAAAAAAACTTTTTGAATATTTAAAAACCGTTCCCCTCGTGGAAAAGATTTTTTATCCCGGGGATCCGGAAAACAAATATTATCCGGTGGTGAAAAAGCAAATGCGGGCACCGGGCGCCATGCTTTCCTTTACGGTTAAGGGGGGAAGGGAAATGGCGCAGGCCTTGATCGACGCATTGAAAATGGTGAAAATTGCCGTAAGCCTCGGCGACGCGGAAACCTTGATCCAGCACCCGGCGACGATGACCCATTCCGCCGTGCCCGCCGAGTCAAGGGAAGCGATGGGGATTACCGATAACATGCTCCGTTTATCCGTCGGATTGGAGGCGGCGGAAGACATTATCGAGGACTTCCGGCGGGCCTTTCAAAAAGCGGAAAGGCTTTGGTCCGGCAAGAAACTCGCCTGACCGCCGCAAGGAAGGAAGAAGGTCCGAAACGCCATACCGGATAGATGGCCGGATCCGGCGGCTTTTGCCAGGGGGTGGACGTACGAACGGGCAAAAAAAGGGGGCCTCATTTCTTTTACAGGCTGCGAAAGCAGCAATGGGCAAAGGAAAGGCTGCCGTCAAAATTTTAAAAGGCAGCCTTCCTTTTGGATATTTCCCCGCTCCCGGACCGCAGGCACCCTCGTTCGCGCCCGCATCTTACATTTGTTCCGGCGCCTTGATCCCCAAAAGCCGCAAACCTTCCTCCAGCACGATGGTGATCGCCTTGACCAGGGCCAGGCGGGACGGCCGTTCTTCATCCGTTTCCAAAATCCTTACCGCTCCGTAATATTTATTAAAGGCCTTGGCCAGATCCAGGACATATTTGGCGATCACCGACGGATCATAGCCGTTGAACGCCTGCAAGACCTTTTCCGGAAAGGCATGGAGCCGCTTGACGATTTCCCAGCTCTCCCCGTCTTTTAAGCCGGAAAAGGCGAAGGTTTCTTCGCCGCTTTTCCGCAATACCGAACAGGCGCGGGCAAAGGCATATTGGACATAGGGGCCCGTTTCCCCTTCGAAATTCAGCATGTCCTCCAAGGAAAATTCAATATTGTTCATGCGGTGGGATTTCAGGTCATGGAAGACGACCGCGCCGACGCCGACCATTTTTGCCGCTTCTTCCTTGTTTTCAAGGCGCGGATTTTTGGCCTCGATGTTTTTTAGCGCCTGGCGGATCGCCTCCTCCAGCACCTCTTCCAGGAGAATCACCCGCCCTTTCCGCGTCGACATTTTTTTACCGTCTTTCAAATACAGGCCGAAGGGGACGTGAACCATGTCTTTGGCCCATGGATTTCCCATTTTTTCCAAAACTTTGAACACTTGCTTGAAATGGACGCTCTGCTCGTGGCCGACCACATACAGCGCTTTGGCGAAGCGGTACGTTTGATAACGGTAGACCCCCGCCGCCAGATCGCGGGTCGCATAGGTGGTGGCGCCGTCAGATTTTCGGATGAGGCAGGGCGGGAGTCCCTCCTCTTCCAGCATCACCACCTCGGCCTGATCGGAAGTGACGAGCAACCCCTTTTCCTCCAATTGTCGGGCGATCGCGTCCATTTTGTCGTTGTAAAAGGATTCGCCGGTGTATTCATCGAACCCGATCTCCAACAATCGGTAGATCCTTTGGAATTCCTCCAGGGAAACATCCCGGAACCATTTCCACAGGCGGACGGCTTCTTCGTCGCCGTCTTCCAGCCTTTTAAACCAGCCTCTCCCTTCTTCCGTTAAAGCCGGATTCGCTTTTTCTTCCTCATGGAATCGCACATATAGCCGGAAAAGCTCCGGAATCGGATTCGCTTTGATTTTTTCTTCCGATCCCCACCGCTTGTAGGCGCTGATCAGCTTGCCGAACTGGGTGCCCCAGTCCCCCAGGTGGTTGATTTTCACCGTTCGGTATCCGGCCTTTTCACAGATATTTGCCAATGCGCTGCCGATGACCGTCGAACGCAAATGCCCCATGGAAAAAGGCTTGGCAATATTCGGCGAGGAAAAGTCCAGGACGATCGTTTTCCCTTCACCGAAGGACCAGCTGCCATAATTCCCTTTCTCCCGCAAAATCCGGTTGACCACCCGGCTTCCGAAGGATTTCCGGTCAAAAAAGGCATTCACATACGGCCCTAACGCTTCCACTTTTTCAAAGGCCGGATCATGGATGGCGTTGGCCAGTTTTGCCGCAATTTCCTGCGGCGGTTTGCGGAAATGTTTCGCCAATTGGAAACAAGGGAAAGAAAGATCCCCGTAAGCGGAATTTTTCGGCTGTTCGATGAGCCGTTCCATCTCCTCCGTCCACAGATCTTCTCCGACGGATTTTTTCAACGCATCCGCGAAAAGGGATTTGAAATCCGTTTGTACATCCATTTGCCGCACCCTCCTGCTTCCGTTTTCTGACTTGAACTTGCACGGGCGTTTCAGGGGACGTTTCATCCCGCCCGTTCCGGGAAAAAATAAAAAACCCGTCTCTTCAAAGAGACGGGCTGCACCCGCGGTGCCACTCTTTTTAACAACCGAAGGGAAAGGGCAAAACCCCCGGTTGTTCCCTCGCTGCCGTAACGCGGCCGGGCGGCGGGCTCCTACGCGCGGTTTCGGCGGCGTTTTCGCGGGAGTGTTTCCCCTGTGGCAGAAAACTTTAGCCCTGCTGCAGCCGCCGGTCAACCGTTTCAGAGCCGCTTCTCGGAAGTGCGCTTCGGAAAAAGGGCGGCATCGGGCTTCCACCGTCCCCGACTCGCTCGTGCCGCTGTCTTTTTCCTACTCTCTTCTTCATCGAATTTTCGGCTTATTTCAACATTTTCGGTTAATATGTAATTATAAAGATTCTCCCCTGGATTTTCAACATCTATTCGAGTATTTTCCCGTTGATCGGCCATTTTCCGGCCGATGCGGACCGCCGGCGGAGCATTTCCGCCGTCCGGAAAGGCAGGGCCGAAAATTTACGCATCCAGCAAATCCACCAACGGGATCCGGCAAAAATCGTCCAATACGACGGCCTGTTCCGGGAAACGGCTGCCTTTCGTCACCCGGTTCGGGATGATGTAGCAGGGGATCCCCGCCCGCAAGGCCGCCGTCGAACCGTTGACCGAATCCTCAATGGCAACCGCCTCTTCCGGCTTCAGCCGCAGCGCCTCCAAAACCCGCAAATACAGTTCCGGATCCGGCTTTACTTCGCGGACGTCATCTTTTGTCTTGATGACGGAAAAATATGCGTCCAGCCGGAATCGTTTTAAATGTTTTTCCACCCAATCCCGGCCGGAACTGGTGGCGATCGCCAGGGGCAAACCCTTTTCATGGGCTTCCCGGATAAAGGGGAGGACCCCCTGGCGGATCTCCAAAAAACCCTCGCGGTTTTCGAACCGCCGGATTAAATCTTTCCGTATTTCCCTTCTGTCCAGCCGGATGCCCAAGTCATGCTCGATTCCTTGAAAAATGGCGTCGTTCGCCGTGCCGATCCCCTTCGCGAACAATTTTAATGGCAATTCATATTGATAATGCTGCTTGAAATACTCAAAATAGATCTCGTACCACAGGCTCTCCGTATCGACAATCGTCCCGTCGAAGTCAAAAATGACCGCTTTCAGCATATCCCTCACATCCTGTCCATGCTTTTCGGATTATTAGCGCGATGTGCGGCAGACCGTGCGGGCCAATGTTCCCCGGGGAACCGGTTCCGCCTTTAAACAAAAAAATCGAATAGAAGGGGCCCTTTGTCCTGCACCCATCTCTTCCTGGACATGTGTAAAATTCGAAAACCGGCCGCTAATACAATCATAAAGGATCAGGAATCTTCTTCAAATACCAATCTTTCTTTTTCCGATAAGGCAAGCGCTTCCGGTTGCTTTTCCAAAACGGCTGCTGTGAAATCTTCAACTGTTTAGCTAAAGCTCGTTCTCTTTGTATAAACGGAAGCTCATAGTTCCGACATCGCGCCTTCGAATGAAGGTTTGCCCCTTTGAAGAACAGCTTTTTCACATCTTCATCAAGATTGCCTGTCACGATAACGGCCCCGCTCACGCCTTCTTACTTCTCGATTTCAATTCCCGCTAAGTTTTCAAATTCCGACTTGCCGCCCATTAGCGGATTTTCCGGCTCCGATTCACCGTCCGGGAACAGGATCTGAAATCCATCGTGCCATGTATGCAACAGCCTTCTCATTGGCAATCGATCAATTCGTTTTTTAAGACATCCGCTCATGACGTGAACCGATTTTGTTTCCGTATCGAATATTCGCAAGCGGGTATCATTTTTTGCGATAGAGATAGGATTTCCGATTTTATCAAAGCGGCAGGCGATCGGGATGGAGCATCGATGATTTTTGTAGAAGCCGTCTGAATGGCTTGTTCCGATTACGATTGATTTTTGTAAGACGGCCATTCGTTTCGCTTCGTTGATCCATCCGGCGAACTGTTCTTCACTGTACATCCCGGCTCCAATCGGATGAAAGATGAGGCGGACGGGATTCATTTGATCCAATCCTTCGGATCCCTGGAAAATTTCTCCGCACAATCAATAGCCCATTTTTAACGGTCCGTCTTCAACGTTTGACGGAACATACAATTGCTCATGGACGGGCGTTTTCTTCCTGGCTAAAATAATTTCTCCCGGGCGGTTGACGATAAAGGCCCGATTTTTTCCATTTTTATCTTGATAACCTGAGATGATGGATTGATCGTGATCCTTGCCCATTCACAAACCCGCTTTATTTTTTCATGGGAAAAATACCCTTCCGGAAAAAATAACATAGTCCGGCACCGGGTTTTTTAGCGGCATTTTCCAATTGTTCCAAACCCTCTTCATGCCTCGGTTGGCCGATGCGTATCTTCACCGTTCCACCCCATGGTTCAAGCAAACGGTTAAAAATACATCTTCTCTTTTTTTCCGAATAACCTTTTTCAATCGTTGAAGAACAAACCGGGAACGTTGCTGAAGATCCATTTAAAAAGGGCGCCCCAAAAGCGTTCGTTTTTGGGGCGCCCTTCTGCTTGCATCTGCGTTTTTTCCTGTCTGCCTGAGACGGTTCATGGCATGGCGTTGCTGAAAACGGCATTTTTTAAGCCGGGGGAAAGGACCGCCCTCTCCATCCATTCCAAACGGAGCGAACGGGATCCTCCCGGTCATCCCAGCAGCGTCCGGTCTTCGGCCAACTGTTTGCCCCGGATCCGCCGGAATTCGCCGAGGAGCCTGTCGATCGTCCAATTTTTCTTCTCCTCTTCATTCAGTTCCAAGATGATCTTTCCCTGGTCCATCATGATGAGGCGATTGCCCAAATCCAGCGCCTGCTGCATATTGTGGGTGACCATAAGGGCCGTCAGCCGGAATTCTTCCACGATCTGTTTCGTCAAGTTCGTGATCAATTCCGCCCGGGACGGATCGAGTGCGGCGGTATGTTCATCCAACAGCAGGATCGCCGGTTCCGTAAAGGTGGCCATCAACAAGGAAATGGCCTGCCTTTCTCCCCCCGAGAGCAGACCGACCTTGGCGTTCAGCCGGCTTTCCAGCCCGAGATGGAGGCTCCCCAGCAGCTCCCGGAATTGCTTCCGCCTTTTTTCCGTCACTCCCGCTTTCAGCGTCCGCCTTCTGTTTCGCGACAAGGCGATCGCCAAGTTTTCTTCGATCGTTAGGGAAGGCGAGGTGCCGGCCATCGGATCCTGATACACCCGGCCGATGAAACGGGAACGCTTGAATTCCGGCAGCATCGTCACGTCTTTCCCGTCAATCAGCACCTTGCCGGAATCGGGGGTCAGCACGCCCGCGATCACGTTCATCAATGTGGATTTTCCGGCGCCGTTGCTGCCGATGACCGTCACAAAATCCCCCTTGTTCAGCTTCAAATTGACGTGATCCAAGGCGACCTTTTCATCCAAGGTGCCTTCGTTGAAAATCTTGACAACCTCTTTGACTTCAAGCATTTGCCTTTTCCTCCTGCCGGACGGAACGCTTTCCGTTTCTCTTGGCTTTTTTCCGCTTTTCCCGCCGCTTTTCGACCAAACCGGGGATGATTAACGCCAGCACGACGATCGCGGCGGTAATGAGCTTCATGTCGCTGGCATCCATCATATTTTGCTTCAATGCGAAACCGACAATGATCCGGTACAGGATGGCGCCGATCACGACGGCCAGCGTGGCCCGGGCAATCGTTTTGGCGCCGACCACCGCTTCCCCGATGATGACCGACGCCAGGCCGACGACGATCATGCCGATTCCCATGCCCGCATCGGCGAATTCATTGTATTGGGCGAAAAGGGATCCGGAAAGGGCGACATAGGCATTGGAAATCCCCAATCCCAAAATGATCAGTCCGTCGGTATTCGCGGAAAAACTCCGGATCATCCGCTTATTGTCGCCGGTCGCCCGCATCGCCAGGCCGATTTCCGTTTTTAAAAACCAGTCCAACATCCATTTGAAGATGAACGTCACGACGAGGAAAAAGACCAGCAACGCCCACGGGAAGCCGGCGGCGTTCCCGAGGGATTCCACTTGGGACACGACCGTCTCCCGATTCAACAGCGGAACGTTCGGCTTCGACGTCACGTTCGGATCGGTGAAGCCCATAATGCGCAAATTGATGGAATAGAGGGCGGTCATCATCAATATTCCCGACAGCAGATTGTTGATTTTCCCCTTCGTATGGAGGATCCCCGTCAAACACCCCGCCAGGAGCCCGGCGAACAAGGACGCCAAGGTCGCTGCTGCGGGAGGATAGCCGTTATAGATCATCGTCGCGCTGACCGCGGCACCGGTGACGAAACTGCCGTCCACCGTTAAATCGGGGAAATCGAGAATCCGGAAGGTCAAATAGACCCCCAACGCCATAATGGAAAAAATGAGGCCGAGTTCCACCCACTGCAAAACCATCTGTGACAACATCCGCTTCACTCCAATGCGAAAATGAAATGAATCGACGATAATTCCGGGAAAAAGAAAAAGGGGAAATCGGATCGTCCAAACCACTCCGCTGATTCTTGAAGCAAACGCCGGGTCCCTCCCGGCAAGGTTTTTCGCGCCGGAAAGGGAAAACCCGCCGCATCGGCCGTTGAAATGGACCGTTCGGATTGATTTCCCCAGGAAAAACGGAAAATTATCGAAAAATATTACTCTTATTTTCACAATGATGGATAAATATTGTCAAGGGTTAAACATAAAAAATTATTCCCCGGAAAAATTTGGTTTCCGCTTCTCGGCAAAAGCCCTTAACGCTTCGATCCGGTCTTTCGTGGCCAGGACCTTTTCATAGGCCTCTTCCTCGATGGCCAGCCCCGTCTTCAAATCCACGTCCATGCCGAGCCGGATGGCCATTTTCGCCTGCTGGACGGCCAACGGGCCGTTTTGCAAAATCTCCCCCGCCAATTGGAAGCATACAGCCATCAGTTCATCCAGTTCGGCGATTTTGTTTAGGATGCCGTACAGATAGGCTTCTTCGGCTGTGATCTTCCTTGCGGCGAAGATCAATTCCTTTGCCCGCGCCTCCCCGATCAGGCGCGGGAGCCGCTGCGTTCCGCCGGCTCCGGGTATGATGGCCAGGCTCGTTTCCGTCAATCCCATGACGGCCGTTTTGGCGGCGATGCGCAAATCGCAGGCCAGCATCAGCTCAAACCCGCCGCCGAAGGCGTACCCGTTGACGGCGGCAATGGTCGGTTTCGGCAATTCCGAAATCCGCTGAAAAAGGGTGCGGGTCTTGTTTACATTTCTTCGCACTTCATCGTCCGTCAAGTTCTTCCGTTCTTTTAAATCCGCTCCGGCGCTGAACGCCTTTTCGCCGGCTCCGGTAAAGATGACGATCCGGACATTCCGATCGTACCGGAGCCGTTCCACCGTCCGTTCCAGTTCCTCGAGCATCCCGAAGTTCAACGCGTTTAACGTCTCCGGGCGGTTGAGGGTGACGACGGCGATTTGATTTTGAATGTCCAATCGTACGGCAGCCAATCCCGACTCCTCCCTTTTATTTTTTGAATATTTAGACTTTATCTGGCATAAGAATCCCGAAGGCGCCCTTTCCTCAAGCTGCAGCTCCGTTGGCTTCGGATCTGCGCTTCATTATTCCCTGTGATGACCGGAATCGCCGCTTGCGGATTTTCCGTCCGCATCGGGTTTTACAGGCGACGCAGCCCATTCCCCGGTGATTTCGTCATACAATCGGGCGATCGATCTTCCTCCTTTGCGGGCGTAGCAGCCCATTCCCCGGGAAATACCATCCTTTCCGATTCCCTAAAGCGAAGCGGATGCCGGCGGAACCGGATCGACTGCGGGCTCCTTCCCCCAAAAACTAGAGAGCCGCATGATCCCCACGGCGAAAGCGGTTTTCATCGCCCGCTGAAACGCGCTTTTCTTTTTTCCAGAAAGGCCCGGATCCCCTCCCTGTGGTCGGCCGTTCTGCCGGCCGCCTTTTGGGCCGCCGCTTCGTATTCCAGCATTTGCGGGAGCGGCGTTTCAAAGGTTTTTTGCAGGCAATGTTTCATGAGAGCGATCGCCCTTGTCGGCAAGGAAGCCACTTTTTCGGCAAAATCACGGATTTCTTTATCCCAGCTGGCAGCCGGGATCACCCGGGAAGCCAGGCCCAGTTCCACGGCCTTCTCCGCGGAAACGGCCTCCCCCAGCAGGGACAGTTCCATGGCCTTGGCATAACCGATCATTCTCGGCAAAAAATACAAATTTCCGGCGTCGGGAATTAAGCCGATATGGACAAAGGCTTGATGGAAGGAGGCGCTCTCGTGGACGGCCCTGAAGTCGCAGGCCAAGGCCAGACTGAAGCCGGCGCCGGCGGCCGCTCCGTTGACGGCGGCAATCACCGGGATTTCCAAAGATTGAAGTTCCAGGATCAACGGATTGTAAGCCGTCCTTAAAATCTCCCCGTAATCCAGATCTTTCCCCATCTCCGTTAAATCCGCTCCGGAACAAAAGGCCCTCCCTTCTCCGGTGATCACCAGGCAGCGGAATTTTTCATCCCGTTTCGTCCTTTTGATGGCTTCCATCAATTCTGCCTGCATCGTCCCGTTCATCGCATTCATTTTTTCCGGCCGGTTTAACCGGATCCATGCCACCCTTTCTTCCCCTTCCCATTTGATCGTTTGATACATCCCTTGCCACTCCTTTCCTTTTTCGCATTTTTTGGCGGCGGGCAGATCGATCTCCGCCAGCCGGAGATTTTGACGGGGAACAGGTTCGCGCACGGCCGGCGAAAAAAACATTGGCCCACGCTTCGATAAACCGCTTTCAGCGGCGGAAAAGTCCGGTTGCGCTTTCGTTTCCGGCAAATCCATTTCTCCGGCGCCGAAAGGCGCCGAAAGATCTCCGCCGGGGCTTGCCAATCCCACAATCCCCGGGCGGCGGAACGTTCTCCGATCTCCGGTGCAAAACCAACCTCGTCCCCCTGACGGAGGGAAAGGTTCCCGCGCACTAGCCGGTTCCCTTTTCCGAAAGTTCCGCTCCTTGTTCCCTTTCGGACCGCTTGGTTGACGGCCCGAGATGTCCCACTAAAACATTCGCCTTCCGTCCCGCCAATTCCTTCCCGATGAAACGGTCCGGCTTCCCTTATCTGCCGCTCCGTCCGCCTTGATCCGGAAAAAATTTTGTTTGGCTCTTGCAATGCGGATAAAAAACGAATAATATTAAATATGTGTTTAAAAAACGTTCGTATTTGGGTGATCGACATGTTCAATCTTGAGAAAAATCACACAAACAGGAAAACGGAAATTATGGCCGGCTTGACCACTTTTTTAACGATGGCCTACATCGTCATCGTCAATCCGTCGATTTTGCAAGCGGCGGGCGTGCCTTTCGAACAAGTCTTTTCCGCGACGATCATCGCGGCAGTCATCGGCACCCTGTGGATGGCATTGTTCGCCAATTATCCGATCGCGGTGGCTCCGGGGATGGGATTGAACGCTTTCTTTATCTCCGTCGTTCTCGGGTCCGGGGGAAAATTCGGCTACGAAGAAGTGTTCGCCAGCGTGTTCATTGCAGGGATCCTCTTCATCATCCTGTCCGTAACCTCCGTCCGCACGAAGATGATTGAGGCGATTCCCGACAATCTGAAACATGGGATTTCCGCGGGGATCGGACTGTTTATCGCCTTTATCGGGCTGCGGCAGTCGGGGATCATCACCGCGAATGACGCGACCCTTGTCGGACTGGGGGACCTGACCTCCCCTGTCGTGCTTTTGACGATCTTCGGCCTGCTCCTTTCCATCTTTTTGATGGCGCTGAAGGTAAATGGCGCCCTCTTTATCGGCATGGCCGCAACGGCCTTCGTCGCCTTTTTGACCGGAGAAATTTCCTTCGAAGGCAAAATTTTTTCCCTGCCGTCGCTTCCGGAAGGGATGATCATCGTCAATCCCATCGAAGCGCTGACGGACGTGTTTCAGCATTCCTTATACGGGGTCGTTTTCGCCTTCCTGCTGGTCACGGTCTTTGACACGACGGGGACGATCATCGGCGTTGCCGAGCAGGCGGGCCTGATGAAAGGAAAGACGCTGCCCCGGGCGAAACAGGCCCTTCTGTCCGATTCCGTCGCCACGACGGTCGGCGCCATGTTCGGAACGAGCCCGACAACGGCCTATATCGAATCGATGTCCGGCGTGGCCGCGGGAGGACGGACCGGGCTCACTTCGCTGACGGTCGCCTGCCTTTTCATCGTGGCATCCCTGT
The DNA here is from genome assembly GCF_000383875.1 of Caldibacillus debilis DSM 16016. Lineage (NCBI taxonomy): Bacteria > Bacillati > Bacillota > Bacilli > Caryophanales > Bacillaceae > Caldibacillus > Caldibacillus debilis. The sequence continues at coordinate 107,893 of NZ_KB912915.1, forward strand.
TCGGACCGGTCGTATCCGCCCTGTCCAGCCTGCCCTCCATCACTTCGCCGGCGCTGATTATCGTCGGGAGCCTCATGATGGGCCATGTGGCAAAAATTAAGTGGGATGAACTGGATGAAGCCTTTCCCGCCTTCTTAATCCTGTTGAGCATGCCGCTCACATCGAGCATTGCCACCGGCATCGCCCTGGGCTTCATCGCCTACCCGGTCCTAAAACTGGCGACGGGAAAATGGCGCGAGATCCATCCCCTCGTCATCCTGTTTGCCGTATTATTTATGATCCATCTCGCCTTTTTCGGACATTAAAAAGGAAAGACGCTTCGCGGACAGCTTTACAAAGGAAGACGCCATGCAGACCGGAAAAAAATTTCCGGCAAATTACTTCCTGCAGCTTTTTAAAGCGGCTCCCATTTCCATCCGAAAAAACGAAAACGCGGGGAAACAGGAAAACCCCGCGTTTCTTAATTTTTCCTTTTCTCGTTTTGCCGGCCGCTTCAGGAAAGGCACTTTAGACCGGCACCGAATATGCGTCCGGATCGGAGAATCCGTTCATACGGTCTAACGTTTTCCGTCCGGTTTCATCAAACAAAAAGGATGGCAAAGGCCCTGCGCCCCATTCCAAAAAATCATCAAAATCATCGGATGGATAAATGTTTATGCAGGGATATCGAGCCCCGAGGTTCCATTGTGGCAGAAATTTCGATTTCCGCGGGACTTTTCCTTCCAAATTCCATGAGAGTCCCCATATCCATTTGCAATCGGCATGAACACGAAAAGACCCCTGACGCTGCCTGAATTGAACCGGATTCATGTTTTGAAAAACGGCAGCATCCCTTCGTTCCGGGCAACGATCTACTCTTGTCCGAAAAAAAGGCAACCGGCCGAAGAAAGGATCTTTCATTTCTCATAAGCCTTATGCTCAAGCATTTTCACAATATCAATATAACTATATAACGCAATGATCGGCACCGTAATTCATCCGATAACTATAAAGATGGACAAGAAAGGATATATCCGGACAGGATGATTAATCCCTTTTTCTTTTCCCCGCAGTAAATATGGCCGAAACCCGGTGCAACGAGATTCAATAAAAGGCCACCGGACAATTGTTTATCCATTTTCCTCCTCCCTTGAAAACAAGTTTAATGGCGCATTCCTCCGGCTTTAACAGGAAAAAGCGAAAGCGCATACAAGATTCGGTGCTTATTTTAATGTCCTCACCTGCTGCCGGGCTCGTTTTTTGTTCCTGATCCTATATGGCAGCCCTTGATTGCATGCCAGCCTTCGTATCATGGGTTTTGATTTGAATCCGGGAGCATCTCGTTAGTTCCTTTCAAATGGATAACTGAAAGAACTGATTTTGCAATACCGAAATCATAAACGTTCATGATCATCCTTCGTCCACCGCTTGCCTTTGATGCCCGCTCCCGCGTGCTGCGCCGGCGAGGCTGCCCGTCATGCCGGCCGCCCCTTTCCAACCGCATCTTTCGCCCATCTTGGCCGCCCGCCGATTCGGCCGGATTTTCACTTCGCACACCCGAAAGCTTGGATTCTGCCGAGTCTTCGGCCACAAGCGGCATGGTCGCCCGCGCTTTTGGCGGCGCGCATCCCTATTTTTCATATAATAAGGAGATCTTATCAATTAATATTAAATTTATTTTATTTTTAATTATCGTTAATGAAAAGTTATAGTAGAGGTGGATGAGAAAAACAGAAACCAGAAGAAGGAGAGGGTACCATGGCCTTTGCTTTTCGCGCCATCGATCATGTCCAACTTGCCGCTCCAAAGGGAAGCGAAGACGCCGCGAGGAAATTTTTCCGAGACCTTCTGGGTTTCAAAGAGGCGGAAAAACCTGAAACGCTAAAGAAAAGAGGCGGGGTATGGTTTGCCTTTGGAAATTGCCGCGTCCATATCGGGATCGAAGAACCGTTTTCCCCGGCCAAAAAGGCGCATCCCGCCTTTGAAGTGGAAAATCTGGAGGAACTGAAGCGGCGTCTGACCGAAAACGGGGTTCATGTCATTGAAGATGATAAACTTCCCGGGGCGAAAAGATTTTACGCCGATGATCCGTTCGGAAACCGTCTCGAATTTTTGGAATGGGTACGAGAATAGGCGATGGGAAGATCCGGGAAACGGGGCTGCCGGATTCATCCGGTTAATTTTGAATCATCTCTTCCAGTTCATCCGCCGAATCGATCTTAAAAATGGTATGGGTGTCTTTCGTGTTCATGATCACGGCCGTACCGTCTTCATTAAACCATAGATAGTAACTTTCATTTTCCAAATCCACCTTATACTGCGGATCTGTTACGTCAACGATTCCGCTTTGTTTTTTGGCATTATGAAACGTTTTTTCAATCTGTTCGATTTCTTCCGGATCCGTGATCGTTTTTAATGCGTTCTCTTTTGCTTTGGAAAAACTTATCATTTCATGCACCCGAATTTCTGTTGGTCCGTCGGAAGATGAAGAGGAAGAACAAGCTGTCAGACTAAAACAAGCGCATAGAAACAGGGCCATAATCATTTTTATTTTCACAATATCCCTCCTTTCCGAGCATTTATCAGCACCCTATTCAGAATATATGAATGCCCGTTGATGGTTTGCCTTCATCGTTGCCCGACAACGGCCTCTTCGAAGAGAATATGCCCCTTTTCCTTATTTTAAAAATATTATAACATTAAAAATTTTCATGATTAAGTTGTAAAAAAGAAATAATTTTGGCAAACACCCGAATTTTAAACGCAAGCGGTCGGTTTAATCGGACCATTCCGCCTGATGCTTCTCCTTCTTGAACGCCCGCGTTGGGGCAATGCCCCGAGATACCGATAAAAACCAAATCGTGAAGAGAAGAAAAGACCGGCCGGAAACCATACCGGGAAAAAACTTAAACCATCCCGCGGCACGGGCTCCCCCGGCAAACCGTCCGGCGCCCATTCCGGTCAACAAGGCGGTCTCCTCCCGGGGTCATGGGGGAACAAAAAGCCCCTCCGTTCGGACCCGGCGCGCAAACCAATGAGCAGCCCCCGCCCACGGCCCGGAACACAAAAAAGGGGGGGAAATCTTTTCCTCCTCCCCGCACGGTTAAGAAACGTTTATGCCCCATCCGTTTTTCAGACCGTCTTCGCCGTTTCATTGATGTGAAAAAAAGTTTTCAAGGCGTGATAAATATCCCCTTTCTCTTTCATAATATAATACCGGAATTTCTCGTTCTTGATATGCTTATAGGCGGTCATCAGGGTGGAATAGCGATGATATTGATTCACTTCCCCGTAACCGAACAGATTGGCCACATCCATGATCTGCCCCGCCAATTTGACGCAGCGGGCGTTGTCGCTCGATAAATTGTCCCCGTCGGATATGTGGAAAGGGTAAATATTGTACCGGGACGGGGGATATTTTTCATCGATCAGCTCCAATGCCTTCCGGTATGCTGAAGAACAAATCGTCCCCCCGCTTTCCCCCTTTGCAAAAAATTCCTCTTCGCTGACGACTTTCGCTTCCGTATGATGGGCGATAAAAACGATCTCCACCGATTCGTACTTGCTTCTTAAGAAGCGGGTCAACCAGAAGAAAAAACTTCTGGCCATGTATTTTTCCCAGGTGCCCATCGAGCCGCTCGTATCCATCATGGCGAGGACAACGGCCTTGGATTCCCGCTTGACCTTTTCATTCCAGGTTTTAAACCGCAAGTCCTCCGGAACGATCGGATAGAAGGAAGGGTTGCCGGAAAGGGCATTCCTTTTGAAGGCGGCAAACATCGTCTTTTTCTTGTCGATGTTCCCCATCAGCCCGGTTTTACGGATGTCGTTATATTCCAAGTCCGTAACTTCCAGCTGCGGATCCTCCTTCTTTTGCATGTTGGGCAGTTCCAATTCCTTGAAAAATTCCGATTCGATCTCTTCCAAGGAGATTTCCGTTTCGTAATAATCTTCCCCGGGCAATTCCCCCGCCCCGGGACCGATGCCGCCTTTCTGCCCGTAATCCCCCCGGGCGATGATATCCCCCACCCGGCTGTCCCCGTCGCCCTTGCCGACCTGTTTCGTCTTTTCCTCATTGTAGCGGATTTTATATTCTTCCAGGGAACGGATCGGAATTTTGATCACTTCTTTTCCGTTCGCTAAAATGATGCTTTCTTCCGTCAATAAATCCGGCAGGCTGTTGCGAATGGCCTCTTTCACCTTTTCCTTATGGCGCTGCTGATCGTCATGGCCTTTACGATGGAGGGACCAATCTTCCTTGGAGACGATGAACTGATGTTTATCCTTCCCGCTCAACTTTTTCCCTCCCATTTGGAAATTTTCCGTGCCGGGCATCCCGAACCTGTAAATCCAAATATTTCCCGGCTTTCCGGAAGGAGCGCCGGACACCGGCTGTCAGCGACCGAAAAAGTTTAACCGCCATGTTATTATTAATAATTATTCAAATGGGTTTAAAAAATCGACAATTTTTTAAAAAAGCGGCGGTCTTAAGCGCCTGCAGGGACGGATCCTTTCACTAGAGAAGCACGTGCCGTTTCCCGCCGGCCAATTTCATCTTTCAACCGGCGGATAAAAAAAGCCGCCTTAAAGTCATTGTGGAATGACCGTTTAAGACAGCTCGCCGAAAAAATTTTTCTTTACCAAAAGTACGGATATCCGCCATACCCCCCTCCGTAAAAGGGCGGATAAAACGGATAGGGCCTCGGTCCGATCAGGGCGCTGCCCAAGAAGCCGCCGAGCAAACCTCCAAAAAACGGACCGCCGAAGAAAAAGGGGTTCCGTCCCCCGAAGAAAAAGGGGCTCCGTCCTCCGAAGAAAAAGGGCCGCCGGCCGAAGCCGAAAAATTGGCGTTCCGGATACATTTTTCCATACCTCCCGTGATAACGATTTAACCCTCAATATTTTTTATGCATCCGTCACGGCTTTGGCATGGGCATATGAAGGATATCCGATGAACGCGATAAGGATTGTTTAAAAACTATATGATAACAGAACCACAAAAAAAGACCCTTGGGAACATAAGTTGTTCCAAGGGACAAGCGGTACGGCCTCTTGGACGTTTCATCATGGGGTTACGATTACTCCTCCCCTATTTTGATGGGTTCAAGCCTCGTCGCTTCATCCCGGGTGAAGGGCCGGGAACGGATGAGGAAGCGGACGCCCAATGGGATTTCGAGGGAAAAGGAGGCACCCCTTCCCTCCGTCACATCCACGGTCAGCTGGGTATGTTTCCAGTACTCGAACTGCGGCCCGGAAATGTAGAAGGGGCACCCGTGAATTTCCCCCAGTTTCACGTCGCTGCTGCCGATGCGGAAGGTTCCCCGCTTGTAGCACATCGGCGCCGAACCGTCACAGCAGCCGCCGCTTTGGAAAAACATCAGTTCCCCGTGCTTTTCCCGCAGCCGGTCAATCACCTTTTTCGCCTCATCCGTCACCAGCACCCTTTTGACCCTGTCCATGATCATCCCCCCATCGCAACATACTGTGGCGGCGGTCCGACAGCGGCCGAAGGCGGCACAAGGCCGCCTTCCATCATCAGAATAGTCCGACCGGTTCCTTGCTGTAAGAAATCAGCATATTTTTCGTTTGCTGATAGTGTTCCAGCATCATCTTGTGGTTTTCGCGGCCGATGCCGGATTGTTTGTATCCGCCGAATGCCGCGTGCGCCGGATAGAGGTGGTAGCAGTTGACCCAGATGCGCCCGGCCTGGATCTTCCGCGCGATCTGGTACGCCTCGTGAACGTCCCGCGTCCAGAGGCCGGCGCCCAGTCCGTACAGCGTATCGTTGGCGATCTCGATCAGTTCCTTTTCGTCCTTGAAGGTGGTGACGGAGACCACGGGACCGAAAATTTCCTCTTGGAAAACGCGCATCTTGTTGTGGCCCTTCAGAACGGTGGGCTGAATGTAGTATCCGTCCGGGTACTGCGGATTGTGGTAGGGCCCGCCGCCAGTCAGCACTTCGGCCCCTTCCTTTTTGCCGATGTCGATGTAGCTGAGGATTTTCTCATACTGATCTTTGGAAGCCTGGGCGCCCATCATCGTTTCGGGATGGAGGGGATCGCCCATCTTGATCTTCCGGACGCGCTCCAACGCCCTTTCGATGAATTCATCATAGATCGATTCCTGGATCAGGGCGCGGGAAGGACAGGTGCAGACTTCCCCTTGATTCAAGGCGAACAGCGTAAATCCTTCCAGGGCCTTTTCCAGGAAGGCGTCATCTTTCCGCATCACGCTTTCGGTGAAAATGTTGGGCGATTTTCCACCCAGTTCGAGGGTCACGGGCGTAATGTTCTCGGAAGCGAACTGCATGATCAGCCGGCCCGTCGTGGTTTCACCCGTAAAGGCAACTTTTCCTACCCTGGGCGAGGTCGCCAGGGGCTGCCCCGCTTCGGGACCAAAGCCGTTGACGATGTTCAATACTCCCGGAGGAAGCAGGTCCCCCACCAATTCGGCAAACAGCATGATGGTGGCCGGTGTCTGTTCCGCCGGTTTCAGGACGACGCAGTTTCCTGCCGCAAGGGCGGGGGCCAGTTTCCAGGCAGCCATCAGGAGGGGGAAATTCCAAGGAATGATCTGCCCCACCACGCCGATGGGCTCTTTGATGTGCATCGACAAGGTTTGGGCGTCAATCTCGGACACCGATCCTTCTTCGCCGCGAATCACTCCGGCAAAATAGCGGAAATGATCGATCGCCAGGGGCAGGTCGGCAGCCAGCGTTTCGCGGATCGGCTTCCCGTTGTCCCAAGTCTCTGAGAGGGCCAGTTTTTCCAGGTTTTCTTCCAGCCGGTCGGCGATTTTCAGCAAGATGCGGCTGCGCTCCGCGACGGAGGTATTTCCCCATTTTTCCTTGGCCTGATGAGCCTTATCCAGGGCGAGTTCAATGTCTTCCCTTTGGGAACGGGCCACCTTGGTAAACACCCGCCCGTTCACCGGAGACGGATTCTCGAAATATTCCCCGTTTACCGGGGGCACCCACTCGCCGCCGATGAAATTGTCATATTTCTCCTTGTACTGAACGGGGCTTTCCGGCGTGTTCGGCGCCGGATAAGATGCCGACACTTGTTGGGTCATAAGGTCATTCCTCCTTCTTACGATATGGATTTTTTGCTGATTCAACCCGAATGTGCTTCCCATCTCCCGTGCGGTAATGAAGAAGCCTTTTCCGTCCCGGTCCCGGCGCCCGACGGAACCAAGCGGAACCCGATGATATCGCTTTCAATATCCTCCGGCCTTTCTCCGCTTCCCTGCTACGTCATTTCCCCTCACCCCGCATGGTTCTTCTCAGGTTTTCCGTCTTTCGCCTTCCGCCTTTTTGTTAATGCAAAGTTCATGCCAAATCTCTTCAAAAGGCCGTGGCGCAGTCAGGTCGCGGCCTTCAACCCGGTTGAAGCCGCCCGATTTTGTTCCATTGAACACCCTTTTGGAACAGTGATTGTTCCATCGGCACAAAGGATGGAACAATCGGATGATTTTGTAAATTCAATTCCTTTGGTATAATTTGATATAAATAAATAATATAGAACAGATAGTAAATATAGACTAATTTGAAAAATAGATCCGGAAAGGAGGAATGACCGTGGAGATCCTGGAATCGCCCCAGGTGCTGTCCGCTTCCCATCAACGCAGCAGGCAATTCGGCGTCGACCCGGATCATGTGGTAAACGATATCTTGAGCGGCGGTGAACTGCGCGACCGCCAGTCCCGGCTGCGCCCGCTGCTTTCCGCTGCGGAAACGGTGCTGAAACCGCTCTGGAAGTTCCTGGAGAAACGGTCTTTCATGGTGCTGCTCTCCGACGCGGACGGCTACATCCTGTCCTCCTGGGGAAAGTCGCCGTTCACGGAACGGGCCAAAATGGTGCAGCTCAGCACCGGCGCCAACTGGCACGAACGGGTGAAGGGAACGAACGCGATCGGGACGGCGCTGATGGAACGGAAACCGGTCAGTATCGTCGGCAGCCAACACTTCTGCTACGAAAACCATTTTCTCACCTGTTACGCGGCGCCCCTTTACACGTCAACCGGCGAACTGATCGGCGTCCTGGACATCAGCGGAGAGGTTCATGCGCACCATCCCCATACCCTGGGCATGGTGACGGCGGCGGCGATGGCTTGCCAATCCCGCCTGCTTTTGGAGGAATCGCGGCGGGAACTGACCCTTGTCCTCCATGCAGCCGATGCGATCATGCAAACCTGCGCGCAGCCGCTTCTGTCGGTGGACGGCGAAGGAAAGATCATGCGCCTGAACCAGGCGGCCGAGGCCCTGTTTCACGTCCAGGCCAGCCGGTGCGTCGGCCAGCCCCTCGAGATGCTTTTCGGCAAGCACGGTGCCGCAAGGATCCTTTCCCTGAAAAACGGCGACATCACCGAACTCCGGTTGGAGGAATCCGCCCGTTCCGGCGTCCCGGACACGTGGATCGTTCGCGCCGTGAAGGACGAGCGCAAACATCCGTTCTGCACCATCCTCTCCCCCATGCCGGCACCATCCGGGCCTTCAGCCGGTGACGGCCGGACGAGCGACGCCGGCAAAAAGGATGAAGCTCGTTCCGCGCCTCAGAGGATCATCGCCTCCTGCCCCAAGGTCAAGCAAGTTTTCGCCTTACTCCGCCATATCGCCAAATCGAATGCCACCGTTTTAATCCGGGGGGAAACGGGCACGGGAAAAGAGATCGCCGCAAGGGAACTGCACCGGCAAAGCGGACGGAAAGGACCGTTTGTAGTGGTGAATTGCGGCGCCATCCCGGAATCCCTCATCGAATCGGAACTCTTCGGATACGAAAAAGGCGCCTTTACCGGCGCCCAGCAGAAGGGACAAATGGGCAAATTTGAAGCGGCCAATCAGGGCACCCTGTTTCTCGACGAGATCGGCGAACTTCCCTTGGCTTCCCAGGCCGTTCTGCTCCGGGTGCTGGAAGAAAAGCGGGTCACGCGCATCGGTTCCCACGTATCGAAACCGGTGGATGTGCGGATTGTGGCCGCCACAAACCGGGATCTGTATCAAGAGGTTGTGCAAAAGCGTTTTCGCGCCGATCTGTACTTCAGGCTGAATGAAATGGAGATCGTTCTTCCGCCCTTGCGGGAACGGACCGATCTGGACGAACTCATCCGCCACTTTTTGCATGAGATCACGGCCGAACTGAATATTCCGCCCCTGTCCATCGCCCCGGAGGCCATGCATCTGTTGAGACAGTATCAATGGCCGGGAAACATCCGGCAATTGCGGCACGTCATCCGCCAGGCCGTCTTCCGGGCCCATTTTGTCAAGGGAAAGGATGACGTCGGCCCGGGCGATCTCCAGCTGCCCGATGACGAGTTGATTGAAAGCGATTCCATCCGGGAGAACCCCCTTCCGGAAAAACCGGGCCGGACATCCGGGGATGAAGAATCGCGGATCGCCCTCGCCCTCCGCGAAGCCGGGGGCAACGTTTCGCAGGCAGCCCGGTACCTCAAGATGGGCCGCACCACCCTGTACCGGAAATTGAAACAGTACCCCCGGCTGGCCGCCATCCGCAAGGAAAAAAACGAATAATCGCCCGGAGCCCTCGCAAAAGGAATTGACCGGTAAACAAGGGCAAGGAAAAAAGAATAACCGCCCCGATGAGAAGGCCCGTGCCGCGTCGGCACGGGCTTTTTGCCGATTTCAACAGATTTCGTCCGAATTTTCGCTGCTGCCGGTGCAAGGGGAAGATCGTCCCATCCTTTTTTGTCTTCCCCTTCATTGATCTTTTGCCCGTTTTGCCGGCCCTTTGTCCGTCGAGGAAATCTCTCCCTTTTCGGTCAGAGAATATTCTGCGGCCGGGAACCATCGGGAAATACCCGCGGGGGGCGGGTTTTTCGCCCGGGCCGGTCATCCGTCCGGCGGTTGGCGAATGGGGCATTGTCAAAGGCATAAACGGGAACCGGGAAAACAGAACGGGGCCGGTGCAGTGGCCATTCAGCCGGATTGACACCACAGCACGGATTTCCCCGGAGAAGTCGCTTTGGTTGCCCGGCATCGGATAAATGGAGTAAGATAGTTCTAACACCGAATGAACGAACGGCAAGTCGAAGGAGGAGCCAAGTGATGGAAATCGGCATTTACACATTCGGAGAACGGACGGTGGACCCGGAAACCGGCCAATTGATCAGCCCGGAGGAACGGCTGCGGCGCCTGATGGAAGAAATTGAACTGGCCGATCAAGTCGGGCTGGATGTATTCGGCATCGGCGAACATCATCGGCCCGACTACACCGTTTCGGCCCCGGCGGTAGTGCTTGCCGCCGCCGGCGCCCGCACGAAACGCATCCGGTTGACCAGCGCGGTCAACGTCCTGAGCTCCGACGATCCGGTCCGGGTATTCCAGCAGTTTGCCACCCTGGACCTGCTCACCCAAGGCCGCGCCGAAATCATGGTCGGCCGCGGTTCCTTTATCGAATCCTTTCCCCTTTTCGGTTATGACCTGAAGGATTATGACGAACTGTTTGAAGAAAAGCTCGATCTGTTGCTCAAGCTGCGGGAATCCGAAAAGGTCACATGGTCGGGGAAGCATCGGCCGCCGCTCGACAATCGCGGCGTCTATCCCCGGCCCCTGCAAAACCCGCTTCCCGTGTGGGTGGCTGTAGGCGGAACTCCGGAATCGGCCATCCGGGCGGGCATGCTCGGCCTGCCGATGGCGCTGGGCATCATCGGCGGCCTGCCCGAGCGTTTTGCTCCCTTCGCCCGATTGCATCGTGAGGCTGCGCAAAAGGCCGGCCATAAACCGCCGCGCCTAAGCATCAATTCCCATGGTTTTCTCGCCGATTCGTCCCGGGAAGCGGCCGACACCGCCTATCCCGCGTTCAAAACGATGATGGACCGGCTGGGGCGGGAACGGGGCTGGCCGCCCATGACCCGGGAGCAGTTCGAGTTTTCCCTTTCCTTGCGGGGCGCCAATTTTGTCGGCAGCCCCGAGCAAGTGATCGAAAAAATCTTGTTCCAGCATGAGATTTTCGGCCACGACCGCTTCCTTTTGCAGTTGACCGTCGGCACGCTGCCGCACAAAAAAGTGCTGCACGCCATCGAACTGCTGGGGACTAAAGTGGCGCCGGCCGTCAAGCGGGAAATTGCCCGGGCAAACCGCAAATCATAACCGGTTTCCGCAAAAAGGAGCGGATTGAGAGGAAAAAGGTTCCGAGCGGGCTTCGGGATGCCCGGTCAATTTAAGCGGTGGACCATTTCGTACTTGTTTCCGCACGGATCTTCAAAATAAACCGCATAGTATGTCGGGCTGATCGGAAACAGCCGGGGGCCGCTGTTGATGACGCCCCCATACCGGACCACAAGCTCCGCAATCCGGTCCACTTCCTCCCGGTCATGGGCCCAAAACCCGATCAGATTTTCGTTCGGCTCATGGCCGGGATCTTCCGTAATGGCAAAGTACGGAACACTCGGAAGTTCTCCCTCCGCGGCAAACACTTTCCATTTTTCCGAATGGAAAGTGCGGGTAAAACCCAACGCGGGGAGCAGGTTTTCATAAAAGATACGGACTTGTTCCCAGGATTTCACTCGCAAATCGATATGACTGAATCGATTCATCGCCCCGCCTCCAAATGATTTTTGATTTGCTTCAGCTTCTCCGCCCAGAAACGTCGCATCAATTCCCTGACATAGACATCTTCCAGCATTTCCTGATGGATGCCGACGGTCGTTTTGCCCGAAGCAACGGACAGCAATAACAATTGCAGCCGGGAGGGTTTTTCCCATTCCGGGAGCTTCCATCTCATGCGGAGCTTTTGATTCGGCAAAACCACCGTAAGTTTTCCGGTGATGCCTTCCGCAGATTGGAATTCGTATCCCTTTTGCAGCCGGAACCCGGAGACGTCCCCGAGCCATAAGGGCAAGCCCTGCGGCGAAGTCAGGAAGCCCCAAACCTCTTCCTTCTCCACCGCGACCGTCTTTCGGACGCCGATTTGAACGCCCGCGTCTTTGGTGACGCCGACGGGAATCCGGCCCAGAAGCTGACCGTACATGACAGCCAGCCATTCCGCCCATTCGTCCGTCACCTGAAAATATTCGCCGATATGCGCCTTGATCTCCTCGCGGGACCAGGAGGGATCCACCGCCTGCTGCAAGGCCGCGACCCACTCTTCCCAGGTGATTCCCGTCGCATCCCGGACCGCCTGCCGAAAAACGGAACCTGGCATCTTCATTCCTCCCCATCGATCAGCGGATAAAGAAAACACGACCGCATCATTTTGGCGGCATCCTGACCGGTGAGGAGGATGCGCGGCACCGTGCCTTCGCACCCATGCAAAAGCGCGCCGGATGAAGCCGTTCAATTGCCCGAAAAACGGAACGCCGCAGGGTTTGTCCCTGCGGCTGTCCGGATCATGACGGGGCTCTCCCCCCTCCTAACCGGAACAGCCGAACGGGGCAAGCCTTTTCCTCCGAGCGGACAAAGGGAACGGATAGGCATCATCTCCGCCACCCGCGGTTCTGCCTGACGGATTAAGACTGGTGCAACCCCAAGGGACAAAGGAGCCCGACGGGAATCTACCGCTGGGAAAAAAACATATGCCACCATTGATTTCTAGAAAAAACCCTCTATAGGAATCCTCATTCGCTGAATGAAAAGCATATGCCGGCATTGATTTCTGACAAAGGAGCCCTGACGGGAATCCTCATCCCCTCATCAACCGGATCAGGATCATTGGAAATGGACCCGTTGCCTCACGTTTCGGGATGGCTGCCGCCAAATCGGCGGCTTACTGCCATAGTTTCAGGATATCCGTCCCGTTTCCCCCCCCCACCTCTCTAATAGGATTCGGCAGATGTTGAACCCCTTCCGCAGAAAGGTTCATGGGATGGTTGTCTACATTCTAACAGAAAATTTCGAATAGGGCATCTCTTTTTTTGCCTGCTTGCTTCCCAATTCCGCGAACTTGACCCCGGCACCTGTCCTCCGGTTTTCAAAGAGGGGGAAAAGAAGGCGAGGTCCGGCCGCCACGAATGGCCATGATTTGCTTATATATTCGTTGATCCGGCCCAAAAATGTTTTCATCAACTGAACGGCGGCAGACAAGCGAAAGGCTGAAAAAAGCGGACGGGCCGGGAAGAACGGATGAAGGCATCGCCTCGGCTGCAACAGGCGGGACAAAATCGAAGGATCGGTCATTTTCGTTTGCAGGCATTACGTTTTCGGGCAGCGCAGGCATAAAATTTGATTTGCGCATCTGATGCCATTATAATGGTGGGCAAGATGACCCAAACCCGTAAAAGTCATTCCTCCCATACGGTCCATCCCAAAAAATCCGCACGTTTAACAGGCGTTTTTCAGCCGTTTCGGCCGTGTTCATTTCGCGGATGATGATTTTTTGGAACCCGCCTCCGGATATGATTCCATTTAAAAAACTTCAGAAAGAAGGGGAAATGTCTATGTCCATTGCGGTTACTGGCGCTACCGGCCAACTCGGGGGACTTGTGATCCGGCATTTGCTCAAAAAAGTTCCCGCCAGTGAAATCATTGCCGTCGTCCGTGACGTTGAAAAAGCCTCCGCCCTTGCCGGGCAAGGCGTGGAAGTCCGTCAAGGCGATTACAATCATCCGGAATCCCTTCAAAAGGCTTTTGCCGGCGTCTCCAAGCTGCTCTTTATCTCGAGCCCGGACGCGGACGATACGCTCCGCATCGTCCAACATGCCAATGTCGTAAAAGCGGCCAGGGATGCTGGGGTAAAACATATCGCCTACACCGGGTATGCCTTCGCCGAAGAGGCAAAACTGCCCCTTGCGCACGTCCATTTGGCGACGGAACATGCCATTCGCACGACCAATATCCCCTATACTTTCCTGCGCAACGCCTTGTATACGGAACTTTTTGTGAATGAGGGGCTGCGCACCTCCGCAGAATCCGGAACCCTCATTACGAATGCGGGAAGCGGCATCGTCAACTCAGCAACCCGCCATGATCTTGCCTTGGCCGCCGCCACCGTCCTGACAGAGGAAGGACATGAAAACAAGACGTACAACCTGGTTTCCAATCAGCCTTGGACATTCGACGATCTGGCCCGAATCCTCTCCGAGGTATCCGGCAAAAAGGTCGTGCATCAGTCCGTCTCATTTGAAGAAGAGAAAACTATCCTCATCAAAGCCGGCGTCCCGGAACCGTTTGCCGAACTTACGGCGGTGATCTACGACGCGGTTGCCAAAGGCGAAACGTCCAAAACGTCGGATGACCTGCAAAAACTGATCGGAACCCTGACCCCTTTGAAAGAAACGGTAAAACAAGCCTTGAATATTTAATGCCCATTGACATCAAGCGAAAAAAAAAACAGGCCGCCAGAAGCAAATGCGTGGCCTGTTTTTATGTTGTTCCCGAAAAGACAAACAGCCTAAGACCTGCACCCATATAGGGATTCAGGCAACCTCATTTCCTTGGCAAACGTCGGCGGTTTGGAAAACAAATCTGTCGGTGCGCGGCCTCCCTGCGGATTTGGAAAATGGGCACAAGGAAACGGTCCGGTAATGGCCGAAGAAGATTGTCATTCCATCATTTTAATAATCTTGCACGTTTTCCTTTTGCTCCCGCTCCGCCCTATTTTTCGGATTTTTACTTGGACGATAACGGCGGAATGCCCGATAACGTTATTGCTTTCGCGAGCGGCCGGGGCCGTCCGCCCCGGATCGGCATCCTCCCGCCGTCTTCGCCGGGGGAAAAACTTTTGAAGACAGTCCCGCATGGCAAACCCTCGCCATCACCCCGGTTGCCCCTCCGATCCCGCTATCCTCCTCCGTTGCCGGCCCCCTTTATCCGTCGGGATCGGAAAGACAGCAATCGACAAGAAATTCCGATCCCCGCTTTATGGTATGATCGGATCGGGAAAGCCCCGGCAGCTCCCGCGGCGATAGGGCTTGGCGCCCGGGGCCCCGCTTCTTCGCTTCCGCCCACGTCCCGGAACTCTGACGGAAAAGGAGGGAAATGGAACAGGAACGGATCTTCGGCGCGGGCGGCGCGGCGGAAACCGGGAATGAGCGGCGGCTCGGATCGCCGGCCATCATGAACTAAGGGACAAGACGACGGAACTCCCCGACGCACCGCATTTCGTTTTCCGCTCTAAAAAAGACGGTCCCTGGCGGACCTTCCCTCGATGTTACCGTCTGACCCCGGTGGTGTAATAGGGCGGGATTTTACCCCCTGGCGGACTTTCCCTCGATGTTACCGGGGAGATTGTCTATTGTCCCAAACTTGGCCCGATCCCGCGATCCGGGACGGATTGACTGCCGCTTCCTTTGACCGAAGGAGATTTCGTCCTCGTAGACTTCGACTATGAGAGACGGTTGACTGCCGTTTCATTTGACCCGCCCCCACGGACGGGTTTCAGCGATTCGTTTTTTTGCCGATATCAACATTTTGTTTTTGATAGGATAGACGCGGGGAATTTTGTGAGGAGGTAGGAATTGAAAATGGCTACAAACGACAAGGTGATTCTCAAAGAAGTCACAATTCGGGCTCCGCTGGATTTGGTTTGGTATGCGTGGACCATTTCCGAGCGAGTGGCCGAATGGTTCGCGCCGGAAGCCGTGGTGGAGGCGAAAGAAGGCGGGCCATTTGAATTGTATTTCATCCCGGGGAACAAGCATTCCATGAACACGAGGGGCTGCAAGATTACCAAACTCGCGGAACAAAAGGAATTGCATTTCACGTGGAAAGGGCCGGACAATTTTGCCCATCTCATGAACAACGAAGACGAGCTGACCCGGGTGAAAGTGAGCTTTGAAGCGCTCGGCCCGGATACGTCCAAAGTCATCGTGGAACATTCCGGATTCAAAAACGAAGAAGAATGGGAAGAAGCCTATCAATGGCATCAGGCCGCCTGGTCGCAAGTGTTGGACAGCCTCCGGTCGGCCCTTGAAAAAGGCGAAGGAAACTTGTGTTGCCAACCGGTTTCATAAACTGCCTGTTTTCGTACGGGCAACCAATAATGAACGGGAAGCCGGACGGACCGGAAACCTCAAGCGGCCGGCTGGTGCCGGGTTTCCCGGATCGGATCACCGTGAGCAATCCGTCCCTTTTCCGGCTGGCCATGCGCCCAACCCCCGCTGAACTTCTGCCCGGTGTCAAGCATATACTAAGCGATCGCACTTCCAACCTGCGCCCAAACCTTGGCAAATATTCATCCGGCTTATTGTCCGCATCTTCCGTCGTGATGACGAAATCGGAACAGCCGGACTTTCCTTTTCCCCGAAGGGATGGAAACGGGGAAAATCGGACGCAGGGAGCAGACGGCCGTCAACCGGGCGGACCTGCTCCCATGTGCCCATTTCTCATCCATGCCCTTTCCTTCGTCCGGAAAACCATGGGGGTCTGGCATCCGCCGCCAAAGCCCCCGGCAAGGCTCAGCGCGATAGCAAAAGGATGGTAACAGTCGGCCGCTTCATCCTCTTTATCTATTGCACCCGATATACGTCCCTCTAAAAGATCCTCATTTACGCGTCATTTTTCCCTTTTAACAGTCCGATCCCCAACGTCACTAATCCAGCCCCAAGCAGCACCGCTCCGACATAAGCCAAATAGATGAAAGCATTCGGCTTTGCCGCATCCGGTGAAAGAACCGAGAAGAAAAAGGCGGCCGGAAGGAAGATGGCGGACGTCGGTATACTGGAGCGGACAAACTGTTTCCACCTGTCCGATAAGCTTGTTTCATCGACATACCTCAAGGTAATCAATGATAAGACCAATAAAACCCCCGCATGGGCATGGCCGGCTCGAAATAAATCCTGCCGGAGCGGATTCTCCGCATATCCGGACCCCGGGTCGGTTAACAGCCGCAGTAAGCTCACGCCGCCATAAAGGACGGTCGGCAAAATAATCAGCAAAAGGCCTGCCATACGGCGCAACTCTTTACTCATCGCTGATCTCCCCCAAAACTTAAAAATATTTCTCCGATCGGACAAACTTCGAGCATGCCGTTGCAAGTTTTCTTCGGAAAACTTAATTCTCCGATCGAATATACGGTCAATTCCACAGCCGTTCCGTGAAGATCCACGGTAAAAAGCCAAATCGCCTTCGGATTTATTCCACTGCTTGCGATGTTTCATCCCATAATTGCGGCCAGTCAGTAGAACATTTCCGCCGGGAACCTTCAATTCTGACATTCCATCCGAGTATTTTGACGATTTAAAGGATGTCAGAATTCAACCGGAATCTCTTTTGTCCTGCATGATGGGTCGCAGAGAAACGCCCGTTTGTTGGCCGGCAGCTTCTGAAAAGCCGCCGTTAGAAGCACCGCCGCAAAAATGACCAATCACGTTTTACCCTGATTGATGGTTCGAAGGACGGAGCATTTCCGCCATCAGCTTGGCGAACTCAGCGCTGGCGAAGGCGTAATCCCCCGAAGATATGAAGCTGCGGACGCGCAGCCCCAAGGAAATCAGCACAAATAACTCAGCCGTTTTGCCGGCATCCACGGACCGAGGAATGAATCCCGCCTTCTGGCCGGCGGCAATCCATTGTTTCGATACTTGCAGCGCCCCTTCGTAAAATTGCCGCATGACTTCTTGCACTTCGGGCTGATGGCATTTCCCCAGCAAATACATGAACACCTGGTTGCCTACGCTTCCCGGATTTTCCAAATCCGGCAAACTGGCGACAATTTCCTTCATGGGCCGTTCAAAGGTTTTCGGTTCGTATGCCGTCGCCGCGAAAAAACGTCGGCTCGTTTCTTCCAGCCACTCCTGCAACACCCACCCCAGCAGCTCATCCTTGCTTTTCACATAATGGTAGATCCCTCCTTTTGACAATCCCGATCGCTCCATAATGTCATTTAACGTCATGCCGGCACATCCTTTTTCCTGAATCAGCGCCTTGGCCGTATCCAGCAGCAGCCGTCGGGTCCGTTCCCGTTTCAGTTCCCGTTTCATCGTGTTGAAATCCTCCTCTCGTTCCATCCGTTTGCAACAAGATATTTGTTTATATTATAAAAACCAACCGTCGGTTTGTAAATGGGGTTCAACATCTTTGTTATCCTCAAGGGCAACATTATGAAAACACCTTAAAAAATGTTGAAGACGGACGAATGGCCTTGTCGAACCTTTTGAAAGCCTTCAGTTTCCGGACCGGCATCATCAAAAAGAAGACGCTTGCCATGCGGAAGCCGGCACGGCGCCTTTCCAATCAAATTGAAATATGATATAATTTTGCCAAAATACTCCTTGTAATTAGGGCTCGATGCGGCCATTCCTAATTATAAGGAGTTTTTTCTATACGAAAAGAAATCAACTTACCCTTTCCCAATTCATGAAAATTGGTTTAAGCTGAAAATAAAAGGAAAAAGAGGATGAAAGATTTGGTTACGATCAATGAAATAGCCAAATTAGCCAATGTTTCCCGGACCACCGTTTCCCGGGTCTTAAACAATTCCGGTTATGTCAGCGATGAAGCGAGAGCAAGAGTCCTGAAGGTGATTGAAGAAACCGGCTACGTCCCCAGCCATCAGGCAAAATCATTAAGGACAAAGCAAACAAAAGTTGTCGGCGTAATTTTGCCGAAAATCAGCACAGGAACTTCCAGCCGCGTCGTTATGGGGATGGATGAAGTTTTTTCTGAAAGAGGCTATCAAATTTTATTGGCGAATACAAATTTGCAAAGGGAAAAGGAAATCGAATTTCTGAATTTGCTGAAAAGCAGGCGTGTCGACGGAATTATTTTGTTGGCCACAAATATTGATGAGAAGTTGGTGAAAGAAATCGAAAATATCGATATTCCTTTTGTTGCAGTCGGCCAAGAAATCCCTCATTGTTCCTATGTTGTTCATGATGACTATAACGCGGCCAAAACGATCACAAATAAATTGATCGAAAAAGGGCGGAAACATATTGCATTTATCGGGGTGTATGAATCGGATTATGCGGTCGGCGTGTTAAGAAAACGAGGCTATATTGATGCACTAAAGGAACATGATCTGGCCATCGAACCTTCCCTCATCGCCGTTTGTGATTTTAAGCTTGAATCCGGGTACAAAGCCATGGAAGAAATAATGATGAATGCTCCTGTTTTTCCTGATGGCGTGTTTGCCGCTACCCATCGCTTGGCGATCGGCGCCATGCAATATTTAAAAGAAAAAAACGTGAAAATTCCTGATGAGATCAGCGTGGCAAGCATCGGCGATTCGGATTTGTCGAAAATCTACTCTCCTGCATTAACAACGATCGATTATGAATATGAAGAAGCCGGAAGAAAGGCGGCAGAAATCCTTCTCCGGCAAATTGAAGAAAAAAATAAAGAACAACAAAAAATTACATTAGGATATAGACTAATTGAAAGGGATAGTATATAATCAAAATTGTGGAATCGATTCCACAACAATATGGAATCGATTCCACATATTAAATGTTTTTTATGGAATCGATTCCATATTTGCTTAAATTATCAAAATGAAAAAATTCCAAAAAGTTAATGCGGGAGTGTGAAAAAGATGTCGGATAACAAACAAATTGCCAAGGAGATTCTTGAAGCGGTCGGCGGCAACGACAATATTATTTCCGCCGCCCATTGCGCCACCCGTTTAAGATTGATGATTAAAGACAAAGAAAAAATCGATCAGGAAAAAGTAGAGAATATTTCCAAGGTTAAAGGAGCATTTTTTAATTCTGGCCAATACCAAATCATTTTAGGGACCGGGACCGTTAATCGCATTTATGAGGAAGTAATCAAATTGGGTGTCAGCGGCAGAACGAAATCAGAACAAAGCAGTGAAGCGGCAAAAAGCGGCAACGCGTTTCAGCGCGCCGTTCGCACCTTTGGCGATGTGTTTGTGCCAATTATCCCGGCGCTCGTTGCAACCGGATTGTTTATGGGACTCCGCGGTTTGGTTATGCAAGAACAAATATTGGCTTTATTCGGGTTATCCCCTGATAATATATCGGATAATTTTATTTTGTTCACACAAGTTCTGACGGATACCGCCTTTGTCTTTTTGCCGGCATTGGTTGCCTGGTCAACATTCCGCGTGTTCGGCGGTACTCCCTTGATCGGTCTTGTTTTGGGTCTTATGTTGGTCAGCCCGTCCCTTCCTAACGCATGGAGCGTTGCAGGCGGCGATGTCGAACCTATCCGATTTTTCGGTTTTATTCCGGTGGTAGGTTATCAAGGATCCATCCTCCCCGCTTTTATCGCCGGTATTATCGGAGCGAAATTGGAACAAAACATCCGCAAACGCGTTCCGGAAGTGTTAGATTTAATTTTAACCCCGTTTTTAACGCTATTAATTATGATCACTTTAGCGCTGTTTGTGATCGGACCGGTATTTCATATTGCCGAAGAATACATCTTGGATGCAACGGTCTTCCTGTTATCCCTTCCGTTCGGACTTAGCGGATTAATTATCGGGACAATCAATCAAGTGATTGTTGTAACGGGCGTACATCATATCTTTAATATGCTGGAAATTCAATTATTGGAACAATTTAAAAACAATCCGTATAATGCCATCATTACCTGTTCCATTGCGGCACAAGGCGGCGCCGCGTTGGCAGTGGGATTGAAAACGAAGGCAGCCAAATTGAAAGCACTGTCGTTGTCTTCTTCCTTATCGGCATTTTTAGGAATCACCGAACCGGCAATTTTCGGTGTCAATCTCCGCTATGGCAAACCTTTTATAATGGGCCTGATCGGCGGTGGAGTGGGAGGATTTTTGGCCTCGATACTCGGCTTGAAAGCGACGGGCATGGCCATTACTGTCATTCCGGGAACATTGCTTTATTTAAACGGACAAATTATTCCGTATATTTTCATCAACTTAGTGGCTATCGGAACGGCCTTCATCTTAACTTGGCTTTTTGGGTTTTCCGATAAAATGCTCGCGGATAACAAGCGGTAAATTTCATACGAATTGAATAAGAAGGGCAAAGATTTCGACTTAGATATTTGTCCAACTTCAAACCCTCTTCGGTTACGTTCTTTGCGGCATCGTGTCGATTTTGTTCAACATTCAAAAAAGAAGAATTTAACATACGAAAAGCTTGATCTTTCAGGAAAACATCGTATAAATTTCTTCCGGATGCAATCTTTAACATGTTATCGGAAAATGACCAAGGCCATATTTGTTCGGCCGGCAAGCAATACTTGCCGGCTTTTTAAAAGATAAAACGGAATGACTTCCGTACTTCTCATTTCTGACAAACATTACCAACAAGAACAGGAGTACGACAAATGACGAAGGAAAGGCAATTGCTCGAGATGATCAATCGAATCAAAAGCAATGACGGGCCGTATACCCATTCTGATCCCTACCGACCGGCGTATCATTTATCCCCTCCATTCGGTTTGATGAACGATCCGAACGGCCTCTTATACTTTAAGGGGAGATTTCACGTTTTTTTCCAATGGAACCCTTTCGGGACGGATCATAGTACGAAAGTTTGGGGACATTTCTCCTCTACAGATTTATTGCATTGGGAAGGGCATCCCCCCGCTTTGGTCCCAGGTGAATGGTATGACAGGAACGGCTGTTATTCCGGTTCTGCCATCGAACATGATGGCAAGATGTACCTTTTTTACACGGGAAATGTGAAAAAATTAAACGGGGAACGCGAATCGTATCAATGTTTGGCCATTTCCGAGGACGGCATCCATTTTGAAAAAAAGGGACCCATTCTCCATGTGCCAAAAGGATATACTTCCCATTTTCGCGACCCAAAAGTATGGCGGCACAATGATCATTGGTACATGGTTCTTGGCGCGCAAAGCGATGCTTTCCAGGGAAGAGCGGTTTTATTTTCCTCAACGGATTTCTGTCATTGGCAAATGTTAGGCCCTATAGCAGGCAGTCATTGGAATCATTCGGGAGATCTCGGCTATATGTGGGAATGTCCCGATTTTTTCCATCTCCAAGGGAAGGACATCCTTTTGTTTTGCCCGCAAGGACTGGAACCTAAAGGCATGAATTACAATAATCTTTATCAATCCGGATATTTGGCGGGCAGGTGGATTCCAGGCACAAATCATTATGAGCACGGTGAATTTAGGGAACTGGACCGCGGCTTTGATTTTTATGCGCCGCAAACGTTCGTTGATCCCAAAATGAGAAGAATTTTAATCGCATGGATGGGAATGGGTGACGAAAACGAACGGTATCATCCGACCGTTGAAAAAGGGTGGATTCATGCCCTGACCCTCCCCAGAGAACTGAAAGTCATCGGCGATCATTTATATCAAACCCCGATCGATGAGATACAAAATTTAAGGCGCGGCGAGCCGATTCGGTTGCATATCGATATGAACAGGGATCATAGCGAATACTCGGCCACGATAAGCCCCCATTCTGAAATAATTGTTCATGTGCATTCATTAACAAGCGGGCCGTTGGAAATAACCATCCGAAACAATATTCAATTCAGCTATGACACAGATCATGGAATTTTCACCTTAAGGCGGAAAAAATTTAACGGAAATCAATACGAAAGCAGACAATGCATGATCGGTAAACTGAGCAAATTGCAGATTTTTCTTGATTCCTCTTCCGTCGAGGTCTTTATCAATGACGGGCAAGAAGTTTTCACGGCTCGCTTTTTTGCGGATCCGGAAGATCATTCCTTCCTGATTGCATCGGATTCTCAAGCGACGGTAGATTTGCAAATCTATTCATTGCTCGCTTCCTATCCCGTTTTTCGATAAGCACGATAATCATGAATTCAACGAATATCGGCCGGGGACACGGAACTTCCGAATACTTGACTTATTTTCCGGCTTTTCGGGCAGGTCTTTCATTCGGCGGCCTGCCTTTTTTCTTCCTCTCTTGTCTCGAAGGGGGAACATCCCAGCAATCATGAAAAGGACGGGCAATGTCCAAAAGGAGATTGCCCGCACCCGTGTGCCGATGATAAGGAACGATCCCTTTGTTTTTTCCATCGCTTTTAATCGAGGCGACGGCTGATGACGGCCTTCCTTCCGGTTTGCAAGGGAGACCGATGAAATTTTCAAGAAATTAAGCTTTGTTCTTGGCACCATTTTTCGTGATCATCCGGATCATCTGAGCGATCGGGATGATGCCAAAAATAATAATGAATAAGGACGAACCGTTAAATCATTTTTATTGGTCAAAACGGCAAAAAGAAGAACGGCCAGATAACGGACGAAAAAAACATGCCATTTGTACGGACCGAATTTTTTTGTGAACCGAGAAAGACCGATGCATAACAGTCCAAAAATTCTGATCCGCAACTAGAACAATTCCTCTCCCCCTATTATTCATTCGGAAACCGCAGATCAGCCTAAAACCATTAGGATTCAAGAATAAACGAAAAACAATAACAATTCTGGACGAACAATCCGACAGCAAGCCATGAAGGTGACGTATGGAAAAACGGTTGGTTCAGAATTCATGCCAATAGTCTCGGTGTTTTTTATAACCTTATTCATGGAATTTTTTCCAATTTTGTTTACTATTATTATTAGAATGATAGAAAACCGGGTAAAGGAGGTTTGAAAAATGTTCGACTTGATCCCGCGAAAACATTATGAAGACACCTTTAAAAAAATGTTGAAGGCGATGAACGAATTTTTTGACGAACCTTTTGACAGCCTCTTGGGAAATGAGCCCCACAGTTTCCGGACCGACATCATCGAAAAAGACGACGCCTATTATGTGGAAGCGGAATTGCCCGGATTTACGAAAGATGACATTCAAGTGGAAATCGAAAACAATTATTTGACCATCCGCGCCAAAAGGGAAGAAAAGAACGAGGCAAAGGACGAGAACCGGCGCTTCATCCGCCAAGAACGGCGATACGGCGAATACGTCCGCCGGTTTTATGTGGACAACATCAACGAGCAGGACATTAAAGCCAAGTTGGAAAACGGGGTTTTGAAATTGGAAATTCCGAAATATCAACCGGAAAAATCGAAAAAGAAACAAATTCCCATCGAATGAGAAATGCCGTCCCCATTTCAAAAAAATAAACCTGGGCCCCATGGCAGGGCTCAGGTTTTTCCTTTGTTTTACGAAAACCTTTCTCATCGGCTTTTTCGAAACCGGCAGCCGGGGAAACGGACCCGGCCGGATCCCGCGGTCGCGGAGGATGGCCCGGAGCTTGCCGACCGGCGCAAGGAGGCCTTTGACAAAAAGATCCTCCATGCCGCAGCAAAAAAGGCCTCTCACTGTCCGGTCCGGCAATTCCTTCTGAATCGGATCCGCAACCTGGATGCGGGATCGGCAAAACGCAGTACATTCCTTCCGGAACGGAGACGGATTCAAGATCTAGCGTCACTTTTGGATTTCCCGACCTGGTATCGATTGTCAAAGAAGACCGTTTTGCGGGTCATTTTTTGATTTTCGCGAGCCGGTATTCATGATTCACGACGACCGCCACTTCTTCGTCCGGGCTTGTATTTTTTATGCGGTACACCCAGCCAAAATTGAAGTGGAATCTTTTCTCTTCATTTTCTTTCGGCAAGATTTGAATTTTCCTCAGTTCTTCCTTGCTTAATAGCTCATTATGTTCATTGATGGTAACGCTTTCTGCTACCTTCCCGATGGGTTCCTGCAATCGCTCGCGGTCCACCGTGGAATCCTGGATCACATACGTCTTGCCTTGATTGCTTATTTCCTTAAAATTTTCCTTGTTTAATTGATATTTCGGCAATGTCCGGTCAATCGCCAGATTTTTTTCGGCCGTTTGTTTTAAATCGTTCAACGTTGAACATGCCCCCAGAAAGAGCAGGGCCATGAACAAAAGGAGAAATAGGGAAAAATTTCTTTTCAAACCATCGTCCTCCTTTCCGAAACCTGATGATAGGCCCAGGGGCAGGCGGACTGGCTCGGTTCTGGCCGCGGTCCGCAAGGCAGGCCTACAGACGGCCCGATGCTCCGCCGTCGTCCGGCGGGACGGCCGGAGCGGAATGATCGGAAGGGGCCACCAGCTCGACTTTTATCCGGTCGGGATCTTCAAAATAGACGGCGTAATAGCCTTCCCCTCCGGCATAAGGGTGTCTGTCAAGGTAGAGAATGTTTATCCCTTTTTCCTGCAATTTTTCCGTTATTTCATCCACCTGCTCTTTCGATCTGGCATGAAAAGCCAGATGATTGAGTCCGACCCTGCAACGGTGGTAAGGGATATCCTTATATCGTTCCTTCACTTGAACGAAAACGATGTACGTATGGCCATATTTCCAACTGATGCCGGACTCCCACTTCTGATACGGTTCATAACCGAGCTCCGTCAAAAACCAATTCCAAAATTCGGTTGATTTCGCCAGATCGGAGACATAGATTTCAATATGATGGAGCAATTCCTCCGTTCCTCCTTGGACACTTTCGTTTATCTTTATATTAAAAGATCGGACGGAGGAAGAAAACAGGAAAATGACCGTTCACTCCATTCATTGCCGTGAATCGCGGTGTTTTCAAACAGTTTCTTGTCCGGAATCTACGAATCGGGTACTTGGGAGTGATTTCCTTAAACACGGATCCCGCTGGAGGGAATTTTTGGGGAGCCCAAATCTTCAGGGGGACATCGGTCTGAGTTGGTCGGGCAGCGCCGCAAACTCGTGCGCCCGTCCTGAAAAACGGCGGGACCGGCATTTTACGCCGATTCCGGGAGCATGTTCATCGCCGGATTCCCGCTATCGGCGCCGGAACTTCGGAGAAACCGGCGATCCTATTCTTTATGCATAATTTCCTTATAATATTCCCCGTTTCCGGCGAAAGGGAGCCTAGCCGAATTTCAGCCCTCTTAGACTCCCATTGGGGAAAAGGTTGAGGACCCGTAAAAACAAGGGCTCGGCGAAGTGCGCCCAGCCCGTCTCAAGGTCATTGCAGCTTGTATGATCCTCTGAAATATTTTTCGGATTGAATTCCTTGATTCCTGCTTCAGCGCAGCGATTTCAATGCTTCCGCGATCGGCGTATCCCCAGCCATCAAATCGAAGGCCTTTCTGTACGTGTTCGGTTCGTCGAGGGTTTGAACGATCGTCCTTGCCACATCTTCGCGGGGAATGCTCCCGCCCTTCAAGTTTTCCGCCGCGGTAACCAATCCGGTGCCTGTTTCATCGCGGAGATAACCGGGCCGGATAATGGTATAATTCAAACCGCTGTTCATCAGCATCCGATCGGCATAATGTTTGGCGACATAATAGGGCTTCAGGTCTTCCGGCCAGTTTTCCCGGTTGTGGGCTTGGAAGGTGCTTACGATGACAAAACGTTTAATTCCGATTTTTTCCGCGGCTTCCATCGCTTTAACCGCCCCGTCCAGATCGACAAGCAACGTTTTATCCGGGCCCGTGTGTCCGCCCGAACCGGCGGAAAATACGATCGCATCGCAGCCTCTGGCCGCCTCGGCGATTTCATCGACTGTCCCTTCCAGATCGGCGAGTACCACTTCAATTCCCTTGTTCCGCAATGCCTCCCATTGCTCCGGTTTCCGGACCATCGCACGCACGGTGTGCCGTTCGTGCCCTTGGAGCATGTCCACCACTTGCCGGCCGACCTTTCCGTTGGCGCCTATGAGCAACACTTTCATCCGAATCCTTCCTTTCTCCTATTGGAATTTTATAGTGAACCGCCAATCCTTTGTCCCGCATCATGTCAAAGCCGGAAAATGCGGAAGCACAAACTCGCCCAATTCTTCGAGCACTTCATCTACGGGACGGTGCCCATATTTTAAATTGATAATGACATGGTTCACGCCCGCATCCTGCAAAGCGGCAAGAAATTCGATTACGAAATTCCGCCCCGTGCGGAAGCCGAGATGAATCGGTTCCGGCGCATGATCGGGATCTTCCGTCAAATCAATATACAGCGATTGGGTAAAGGGCTTGAATTCCCCGGTCAACGAACGCCAATTTTCGATCAATGCCTTTTGGAATTTCAGCCCGCGCGGATAGTAGATCCACCCGTCGCTGTGTTCTGCAATCCATTCCGGCGACTGTCCGCTGTGGCCGGTCACCATCATCGGGATCTCCGACAATTTCGGTTTCGGCAGCAAATCTCCGCTTGTCATGTGCACCCGTGCGGTGTCGATCGTCGGAAAATGCTCCCGCCACACTCTTCTGATGACCGCCACCGATTCCCGGAACAGCTCGCCCCGGTCATCCGGATTCACGGCGAAGGCCGGAAACTCGATCGGGCGGTCGCCCGTTGCGACACCGAGAATCAGCCGTTCCCCGGATAACCGGTCAATCGAAGCCGCCGCCTTCGCGACATGGAGGGTGTGGCGCAGCGTTAAAATGATGCTCCCCGTCCCCAAGGCGATTTTTTTGGTGTTGGCGGCAAGATACCCCAAAAACGCAAAGGGGTCATAGATTTGCCCCACATCGCCGAAATTGGGGTCGCGGAGCGGCACATCCCGCACAAACAATGCGGCGAAATTCAGTTCTTCCGCCCGTTTGGCCAACTTCATTTGCTTTTCGATATCCATCTCCGGGATATCGCCCGTATAGGATTCGATCGGAAAGAACAATCCTAAAGTCAGTTTGTTTTCCTGATACATGCGTGAATACCCGTTGTGATTTTTGAACTTTTCCATTTGACCTCTTCCTCATTTTATTTTTTCCCATTTCCTGTCGGGAGATGACTTCCAAAATGGCCGGTTGTTTGACCGGCGAAAAAATCCCCAAGGTTTTCTCATGGAAAAATTGAATTTCATTCCCCAAAACCGCGGCCGGTTTCCCGCTCGCCTAAAGAGCGGCTGCACGGCCGCCCGTCCCGCTTCATGATGCGGCAGGAACCGTTGAAACATCCATTTTGATCACTTCGTCAATCACCGCGCTGCCAAGGCAAACTTCACCGTCATAAAATACCGCGACTTGTCCGGGAGTGACGGCCTTTACCGGTTTTTCGAATTCCACAAGGGCCGTCCCATCCGGACGGACATGGACGGTTACCCTTTGATCTTCCTGACGGTATCTGAATTTGGCCGCGCAGGCAAATGTACGCGGGCGAAGATCCCCGTTAATGAAGCTGACATCAGATGCGATAAGGCCCGCGGAAAACAGGGCGGGGTGATTTTTCCCTTGGGCGACAAGCAACACGTTGTTTTCCAAATCTTTATCGACGACATACCAAGGTTCGCCCGTACCTTTCCCGCCGATTCCAAGCCCCTTCCGTTGGCCGATCGTGTAGTACATCAGCCCGTCGTGGGTACCCAGCACTTCTCCGTCCAGCGAACGGATTTCGCCGGGCTGTGCCGGCAAAAAATTCTTCAAAAACCTTTTAAAATTCCTTTCCCCGATAAAGCAGATTCCCGTACTGTCTTTTTTATTGGCGGTCACGAGGCCCAATTCTCGGGCGATCTTCCGCACTTCATCCTTCGTCAGACCGCCGAGGGGAAAGAGGACTCTCGCCAAATGCTTTTCCGTCAATTGGGCGAGAAAATAGGTCTGATCCTTGTTCCGGTCTTTTCCGCGCAACAGGGTGATTTGGCCGTTCTCCCTGCTGATTCTGGCATAATGGCCCGTCGCGATATAATCGGCGTCCAGCGAAAGGGCGTAATCGACAAAGGCTTTAAACTTGATTTCGGTATTGCATAATACGTCCGGATTGGGGGTCCGCCCCCGCTTCAGTTCATCCATAAAGTAGGTAAATACCCGGTCCCAATATTCTTTTTCAAAGTTCACGCTATAGTAAGGGATCCCGAGTTGATTGGCGACCCGCTTCACGTCTTCGAAATCTTCCGTGGCCGTACATACCCCGTCGTCATTGGCATCGTCCCAATTTTTCATAAAGACGCCGATCACTTCATATCCTTCTTGCTTCAGCAGGTATGCGGCCACGGAGGAATCGACGCCGCCGGACATTCCGACGACAACCCGCTTTTTCATCATACGGATTCCCCCTTTAAACTGAAATGTTTTTTGTTACAGTTATGCGCAAAAAAAATGGACAGGCACAACGAACCCCGAAGGAGGGGATGTCCGTCAAACGGAACCCTCGCTGCGGTTGATTTCATCGATGATATCTTGGATCGTCACGCCTTTTAAATAGTTTAAAAAATGTTGTTCCGCATTATGGCAAACGCGGATGAGGATATTGGACAGGTTTCTGCCGATCGGACAATTCTCATTGGAGTCCGGACATTTCGGCACAAGCGTTTCTTCACTGGTGATCTTAAAGATTTTATCCAGCGTAATCCGCTCGGGCGGATCGCTTAAGGTGAATCCGCCTTTCGCCCCTTCTTTCGAGGCGATCAAATTTTCCTTTCGCAATATGCTCAAAATTTTTCTCAACCGTGCCGGATGGACCGAAACGCTTTGGGCAATGTCTTCGCTGGTCACCCGCTGGTTCCGCTTTTCGGCGAGAAACGCAACGCAGTGAACGGCAACGGAAAAATCGCTATTCATTATGAACTCCCCCAAACTGTAATAATAATGGTTACAGTTTAAAATGTCAACCCTACCGTCTCTTTTTCGGCAAAGGACGGCCATGACCTGCCATCGGCCCATGGGTTTGCCGACGAACGGGCGAAAACCGGGAACGATGCCGCGGCAACGGGACCGGGCAGTGACATGGGGACGGCCATTGGCCGATCAATCATTTGTCGTCCATAAAAGCCCCTTACCCTTTCGGGCACCAGCTTCCGCGGCGGATTTTTCCCCCATTTCGGCGACGTCAGTCCTGGATTCCGATCCAAGACGATTCTATCCTTTAGTCTATACGAAATTCTTTCGGCCGTGGAGGGATCAATCGTTTTTTTTCATTTTTTGAAGAGCCGGCCAAGGGTTCATCGCAGCGAAGGACTTCTTTTGAATCACTGATTGCTGCTCCCCATTCATCAGGGACTTGCGATTTTAACAAACCGGTGAATCCTGCGGGATCGTTTTTTTCTTTATTTCTAGTAATTATAGGAAAAAACTCTTGAAGACGCTTTTTATACCAAATATAATTGAGAATGAAAATCATTATTTATAGAGGTGTTGTTCCCATGAGACGCTATAAATGGCCTGTCCTGTTGCTTTTGGCAAGCGGCCTGCTGTTTGGCTGTTCGAATACGGATAAAAGTTCAACGGAACCGAATAAAAAGGAGCCGGCGCAAGAAAGCGGCCAAGCCGATTTAAGCCAAGTAACGGCAGATTACCGCGAGTACGCGACCGCCGAGATCGAAGAATTTGTGAAGAAAACTGAAGAATTCGCCAATGCGGTGATTGCCGGGGATGTGGAAAGAGCGAAAGAGCTTTACGCCCCCGCCCGCATGCATTACGAGCGCTCCGAACCGATCGCCGAGGCGTTTGCGGATCTGGATCCGAAGATTGACGCCCGCGAAGGCGATGTCCCCGATTCCGAATGGCGCGGTTATCACCGGATCGAAAAAGGGCTGTGGGTGGAAAACACGACCAAGGGCTATGAAAAATATGCGGAGCAGCTGATCAAAGACGCAAAGCTTTTGCGGGCGAAGGTGGAAACCGTTGAGGTGACACCGGATCTTTTGATCACCGGCGCGGTTGACCTTTTAAATGAAGTCTCCACATCAAAAGTGACCGGGGAAGAAGACCGTTATTCGCATACCGATCTATATGATTTTGTCGCCAATGTTCAGGGCGCCGAAAAAATTTATGAACTGCTGAGCCCTGCGCTCAAGGAAAAAGACGAGGCCCTCGCCAAGGAAATTGAACAGCGCTTTGACGCCGTTTACGGATTGCTGAACAAGTACAAAAAAGGGGAAGGGTATATTTCCTACACTGAACTAAGCAAAGAACAAGTCAAAGAGTTGAGCCAGGCGATCAATGAATTGGCAGAACCGCTTTCCAAATTGGGGATTGTGCTGGAGGGCTAAGCGATGGCTGAACCGGACAAACAAGAATTCACATCCATCATGAAGAAACAGGTATCCAGGCGGGATGTTTTGAAGGCGGCAGGCATCGGGGGAGTCGGGATCTTGCTCGGCGCGGCAGGAGTCGGCGGCGCATTCGCCCTCGCTGACGTGCTGCCGGACATCCAAAAAAAAGAAAAAACCGATGCCATCATCCCCTTTTACGGGAAACATCAGGCCGGCATAACGACCCGCCCCCAGAACCATATTTATTTCGCCTCCTTTGACGTGACGGCTGAAAATCGGAAGGACCTGATTCGGCTTTTTCAAGACTGGACGGAAGCCGCCGCTGCGATGACCGAAGGCAGACCGGTCGGCGATGAATCCGATAATAAATTCCTTCCGCCGCATGATACGGGGGAAGTTTTGGGGCTTTCTCCGGCGAATCTGACGCTGACCTTCGGCGTCGGGCCGACGCTTTTTACAAAAAACGGCAAGGACCGGTTCGGGCTGCGAAAAAAACAGCCGGCCGAACTGAAAGAACTGCCGAAATTCCCGCTTGATTCGCTGGAAGAGCGATGGACCGGCGGAGATCTTTGCGTTCAGGCCTGTGCGGATGATTTTCAAGTCGCCTTTCACGCCGTAAGAAATTTGGCGAGAATCGCCCGCGGCAAAGCCGTAATCCGCTGGGCCCAGGCCGGCTTCCAGCGGACGAAACAGGCGGGTTCAAAAAATGAAACGCCGCGAAATTTATTTGGCTTCAAAGACGGAACCGTGAACCCGGATGTGAACGATCCGGCCGAACTGAACAAATACCTTTGGGTGCAGCCCGGCGACGGGGCCGATTGGCTCGTCGACGGAACATTTTTGGTCGTAAGACGGATTCAAATGTTCATCGAAGTTTGGGACCGGACTTCCTTGAAGGAGCAGGAAAATACGATCGGCAGATACCGGGATTCGGGCGCGTACCTTGGGCAGAAACACGAATTCGATCCGCCGGATTTCGAAAAGAAGGACGCAAACGGCGAATACTATATCCCCATAACCGCCCACGTGCGCGTCGCCCGCGGCGACGGAAAAGAAAAGATTTTGCGCCGTTCCTATTCCTATACGGACGGGATTGATCCAAAAACCGGAACTTTTGATGCCGGGTTACTGTTCATCTGCTTTCAGCGCAGCATATCCGAACAATTCATCCCCATCCAAACACGGCTTGCACAGACGGACCATTTGAACGAATATATCGTCCATCGGGGAAGCGCCGTATTCGCCTGCTTTCCAGGAGCAAAAAAGGGAGGATATATCGGGGAAAGCCTGTTTTCATAACAAACCGGCCCGTTGCAGGATGTCCTATTATATTCCACATGCCGGGAAAACGTAATTTTCATAAGCCTCTTCGCTTTCAATAGGAGTTGAAACGGATGGATAAAAAATTCGGCCTGATCGCCTTCGCCATTTTTTTGTCGATTGGACTTTTTTCGAACCGGGCCATCGCCGCGGTGAACGTTGATGACTTATATGTCAAGATTGGCGATGCCATCATGGAAACGAAGGAAGAAAACTGGGGCGCCGTGCAGGCCAATTTGGAACAATTCTCCGCACAATGGGACGAAGAAAAAGCCGCGGACAGCAAAAAAACCGCCGAAGTCGATAAAATCTTGAAAAAGGCGAAAGACGCCCTGGAAAAGCCTGAAAAAGATCCGGCAGAAATCGGCGAAGCCTTGTCGGCGCTGTCAAAGGCCCTCGCTTCCTACGAAAAGGAACAAAATCCGGCTGATACGCAAAAGGAAAAAGAAAAACTGAAACAGCTGTTTCCGCTTATTGATGAAATGAAACAGATGATTCGAAACGGCCAGCAGGAACAGGCGGCCACGAAATATCAGCAATTGCTTTCCGCTTGGACGGTCCATGAGAACATCGTCCGCGCCGAAAACGTCGTTTCGTACGGCGAAATCGAAACACAGCTCGCTTTGTTAAGAATTTCCCTGACGCAAACGCCGCCGGACCGGGAGAAGGCCTTAAAAAGCCTGGAGGACCTTTCCGCTTCCGTCGAAAATTTTTTAAGCGGGAAAAAGGCGGAAAAATCCGCCGAAAATGACTACACATTACGCGATGTGACCGATCTGTTGGAAAAAAGCGTGCAGGCGCTGAAAAACGACGACCCGTCCGGGGCGGCGGAACATTTGAACAAGATATTGTTCATCTGGCCGGCGGTTGAAGGGGAAGTCCGGACGAGGGACCACTCCCTTTACAACCGCGTGGAAAACGAAATCCCATCCGCGATCGGTTCCTTGCAATCGGACAAGAAAGACACGGAAAAAGTGCAAAGGACGATCAGCGAACTGCATGACGCCCTCCGGCAGCTGGCGGCCAAGACCGGCTATACCTATGTCGATGCGATGCTCATTTTGCTGCGGGAAGGGTTCGAAGCGCTGTTAATCATCGCCGGTTTGCTTTCATTTCTGAAGAAGACGAATCATGCCGACAAGCAAAGATGGATTTGGGCCGGCGTTATCTGCGGCATCGCCGCCAGCGCCGTTCTGGCCATTGTCATGAACGTATTTTTCTCAAAACTAACCGTCGCCGGAAGCCGCGAATCCATCGAGGGGATCGTCGGCATCACCGCCGTCGCGATGATGCTCACGGTCGGCGCCTGGCTCCACAAAAAGTCCAATATCGCCCACTGGAACCGGTATCTTAAAGACCATCTCGGACAAGCGCTGGCTAAAGGAAGTTTATTTTCCATGGCTTTCTTGAGTTTTCTCTCAATTTTCCGCGAGGGGGCCGAAACGATCATTTTCTATGCCGGAATGGCCCCGTCGATCGAAATGAGCCAATTGATTTTGGGGATCGCGATCGCCGTGGCGGTCCTAGGGATCCTCGGGTTTGTCATCATCCGCTTCAGTGCGGCGGTTCCGATCCGCCCGTTCTTTAAGGCGGCGACTCTGCTCATTTATGTCCTGTCATTCAAGATGCTCGGCGTCAGCATTCACGCCATGCAGGTGGGAAAAACCGTTCCGATCCATTCCTTGCCGAATGTCCCCTACATCGAATCGATCGGTTTCTATCCGACGCTTGAAACGGTCGTGCCCCAGCTGCTGCTGGTCGCCATCATCATCGGCGTGACGCTGTACGTGAAAAAAACGGCCGTCGAACCAAAGGCCGCTGTAGAGAAATAAAAAGGGAAAAGAGGATCTAATATCAAAACGCAGATCCTCTTTTTTCTTGTATGAAGAGGGGCGGCAGGCCCATTTTTCAGCTTTTGCTGAAGATCTTAACCGTTTTTCGCATGGTCCGGTCAGTCCGAAAGGAAAAAGGCCGCTCGCAAGACCGGATGTTTGATTAATTTCAATCCCAAACCGAAACAGTTTCTTTCGGAGTTCTATAAATTTTGTTTCAGACACAATCGCACCCATTAACTTTTCCATAAATTATAGCATTTTATTTGGGCCTTTCAACAAGGGATTCGAAAGATTAATTTTTTTGTGAATTTATCCACCACCATTCCATGTTCAGTTGCATCTTGATCTAAACAAAAATGATAAATTCATAATATCTCAACAGCTATCTATGTTTTTCAGTACGTCAACTTATCGTAACGTGTTTTTTATCCTTACAACAATTGGATAGAGACGACAAAAAACGTTGTCCTAACGATTGGAGTCAACCCACACTCCCTCATAGAAACACGATTTTGATTCGTGCGCTTTTATTTTCCTGTTTTCGGGAATGTATTCATTCATTTTTCATAACGGTGCACACCGAACGATTGGCCAGTGCATAAAATGCCTAAAGACTTTATTTTACTAGAGGTGAAAAAAATTTATGGCTTCATATCCCGATTCATCAGCTTCCCAAGCGCAATTTACTTTCGACGTCAATAAAAGTCCCCTGTTCAAAAAAGATCATAAAAATTATATTAACGTATTGGGCATTCAGCAGTTAAATACCCTGGAAAATGTGTCTCTGCTGGATATTTTCCTGAGCGCCGGCAATGTCGTGGAACCGCACTATCACCCGAATGCGGCCGAGCTCGTCTATTGCATCTCCGGCGCCGCAACCGTATCGCTCTTGAACCCATTTACCAAACAAATTCTCAATTTTTCGATTACACCCGGACAAGTGGCAAACATCCCCCGGGCTTGGTGGCATTATGAAATAGCCGAAGCCGATCACACCCATCTTTTGGCGATTTTTGACGCGCCGACGCCAGAAGTGATTTTAGGCTCCGACATCTTGACCTTCACGCCGGCAAATATCATGGCGCATACCTATTGTCTCGATGAAAATCTATGGAAACAAGCCATCGCGCCCGTCAAACCCTCCACATATATCGGCCCATATAAGAACTGCGGCCAGACAAAGGAAGATATGTCCCATCCCCATTTGAATCAGCCGTATCAACAATTCCAATCCATTCATCCGTACCAACTGCCCCCATACGTCCCCCAGTATCCGCCCCATTGGGGATGACGGATTAAGTAAGCACAGTGCTTGACATGGAAATCCATGTCTTTTTTTTGCGTTACCTTTTGCGGACGCTGCGGACATGATTATGATTGCCGGCCCTCAAGAATTTCGTATATTCTAGAATAGACGGGACCGTTTTGGAATGAAGGGGCTAGTTTCTTCCATCCTTTTTATTGATGAAAAAAATTATAGCCTTCAAGAAGCGGAAGCCGGTTGAAGCCAAGAGGAAGGACGGCGCCTGCAGCGGCCGGGATTTTACATCCTTCCGCCGGTCAAGCGGAAAACGAGGGGCTTCGAGCCAGACCGCTTTTGAAGTCCGGCGGGCAAAGAGATATCCGAAACCGCAACAAAATGAAGCCGACCCGATCGGCATTTCATGAATCTCCGATATAAAGCCGCTTCTTCCGGCAACCAATGACAAGGAGCGGATAAAGATGAAATTCGATCCAACTCAACATCTCCATTTGGGATATTATGAAAACGGCGCCGACTTTGAAGCAATCGCCTATAAAATCCAAAATGAAAACAAGTGGGTCGTCTTTTTTGATATGGGCCACGATGCCGAAATCGTCAAAAAAATATCCGGCAAATATGAGCCTCACGAAGGATACGGTTATAAGATTTTTACTGTCGATGCGGAGGATTTATCTTATGAAGCCGGGAGCAGGCTTTTTGCAGAATGGTTAAAAGAAAATCAGATAATCGAAACATTGAAATAGAAATCCGCATCCCCGCCCCAAGGGAAAACCTTGGGGCGTTTTCAGTTCGCATCGGATTTTTTCCAAAAGAGATTCGTGTGTACATTGACCGATTCATCCAAAAATCACCGGAACGCGCCAAAAAGAGCGGACACGGTGACGGCCAGAGAAAAAACGCCCTTCGTACGCCTGTAAGGAACGGACATAAGAACTTTGCATCACTTCCGTTTTGAAAGGAACGACTGCCCCCCTTGCACGGTGTTTCGAATTGGAAGCGGGGTTTTTTTGCCCCCCGTTTTTGCTCAAGCACCCGGCTTTTCCGAAGGAACATGTTCTATTTCCGGAAAAGGCCGCATATACTCTTCCCGAGACACAAGCGATGCGCAGCATTCATTGATGTAAGCGCTTAAAGGGAGGGGAAATAATGGCGGACAACAGGGCTGTTGTTTATGTCGGAAAAGGGAAAGTTGAAGTGCAGGATATCGGTTTTCCGGAGCTTGTATTGAAGGACGGGCCGGGCGTCCATCCGAAAAATGTCGG
This sequence comes from Caldibacillus debilis DSM 16016, assembly GCF_000383875.1. Classification (NCBI taxonomy): domain Bacteria; kingdom Bacillati; phylum Bacillota; class Bacilli; order Caryophanales; family Bacillaceae; genus Caldibacillus; species Caldibacillus debilis. The sequence continues at coordinate 144,269 of NZ_KB912915.1, forward strand.
CCGCAAATGTGAACATGGGGTGATCCTCAAGGTGGTCACAACGAATATTTGCGGCAGTGACCAGCATATGGTCCGGGGACGCACAACCGCGCCGGCGGGGCTTGTGCTCGGCCACGAAATCACCGGCGAAGTCATTGAGGTCGGCCGTGACGTGGAATTCATCAAAAAAGGGGATTTGGTCTCGGTTCCCTTTAATATCGCTTGCGGCCGCTGCCAAATGTGCAAAGAACAGAAAACCCACGTTTGTTTAAATGTCAATCCCGAACGGCCCGGCGGGGCATACGGTTATGTGGATATGGGAGGCTGGATCGGGGGGCAAGCCGAGTATGTCATGGTGCCTTACGCCGATTTTCAACTGCTGAAGTTTCCCGATAAAGACTTGGCGATGGAAAAGATCCTTGATTTGACGATGCTTTCCGATATCTTTCCGACCGGATTTCACGGCGCTTACTCCGCGGGGGTCAGACCGGGATCCACCGTTTATATCGCCGGAGCCGGCCCGGTGGGATTGGCAGCTGCCCACTCCGCCCAGCTGTTGGGCGCATCGGTCGTGATCGTGGGGGATTTGAACCCGGACCGGCTGGCGCAGGCGAGAAGCTTCGGCTGCGAGACGATCGATTTGAGCAAGCATGATAATCTGGGCGAACAAATTGAACAAATTCTCGGCGAGCCGGTTGTCGATGCGGCTGTGGACTGTGTCGGTTTTGAAGCCCACGGGCACGGCCATCATCACGCCCAAGAAGCGCCCGCCACGGTCCTCAACTCCATTATGGAAGTCACCCAAGTCGGCGGAAAACTCGGGATTCCCGGGCTCTATGTAACGGGAGACCCCGGAGGAATTGATGAGGATGCCAAGGTCGGCTCCCTGAAAATCCGCTTCGGATTGGGATGGGCAAAAGCCCATACTTTCGTCACCGGGCAGACCCCCGTCATGCGCTACCACCGTTGGTTGATGAATTTGATTTTGCATGAAAAGGCACAAATCGCCAAGGCGGTCAATGCCACCGTCATTTCGCTGGATGAGGCGCCGAAAGGCTACGAAGAATTTGATAAGGGAGCAGCCAAAAAATTTGTCATCGATCCCCATGGACTGGTGAAGCATTAATCGATCCAGAGCGAAAGCATTTGAAAAAAGCGAAGAGCCAAAGTGAATGAACTTTGGCTCTTTTTATGCCCATGCTTTCCCGATCTTGCCGCCGGAATAAAATTCCCCGCTCCCAACAGGAACGCAGTGACAATGGAAGAAGCCACGGTTCAGGTTTGGAGAGGGGAATTTTTTATGATCGAAGGTGCGGATGAAAAGGGGACGGGCATCCATCTGCGAACAGGAGATTCTGTTTGTTGGGGGAACGGAACCTGTAAGCTATTCCTGCGGCTGCTCCCCCGGGACATTCACTTGGAAGGTAACGCCGAACTTGTCCTTTACGATCCCGTACAAGGGGCTCCAATCCGTCTTCTGCAAGGGCAGGACGACTTGTCCGCCGTCCGCCAAAGCGGCGAAGATTTCTCTCGCCCTTGCCTCGTCCTTCGGATGGATGGCAATCTGGACCGTGTCGCCCGGCTGATAAGGCATGCCCGGGTACGTATCGGAGAACATGAGATCCGCGTCGCCGACTTTCAATTGCGCATGCATCACGCGGCCTTTCATGTCGTCCGTCAACGGATGATCCGGATCCTCCGGCATATCTCCGAACGTCATGATGCCCATCACTTGCCCGCCCAGCGCTCTCTCGTAAAAATGGATGGCTTCCCTCGCATTGCCGTCAAAAATCAAATATGGATTCAAACGGATTGACATCATTCTCAGCTCCCTTGGAAAAGTTTGGATAACCGCATTCATTATACACCAAAGTCGAACTGCATAAACCGTTTTTTACGAACAAAGTTATGCGCCGAGTTTCCCGGGACGGTTATTGGATCGGCATTTCGGGGGCCCCATTTTGTGCGTAACAACCAACGATTTTTTCCAATTCCTGCGAATCATTTTTCGTCAGTTTCAGTAAATTTTCATTGATGACCTTTCGCAAACGTCCCACAGCACTTGAGTTGGAAGTGTATACCGATATCGATCCGCGCCGCACACCGATCGATGCCCGGGTTCTCTCTGATGCAATCATGCGGACATCTTTACGATCTTCTTGGCATCCCGCGATTTTCGGACGATCCTTTGCCTGTTTTTCAAATAGGCGCTCCGCAGCGTCTGATTCATGATCCCNTGGATGATTTTGACCATGGCTTCGCCGCCCCTCTGGCTCCAATACATCCCTCGTTTTTCACCGGTAGGTAATGTGCCGCTGGTTGGATTCCATCGCCCCCAGACCGCGGCCAAAGAATTTATAAGCGAAAGACACATTTGCAAAACGGATCATGATTGATTCACACCTTCTGATATTTAAAGAATCCGGGAACCATGACGATTCCGAAAAGCGTTAAACCTCATTCATTCCGCCCTATTCCATTTGCGGAACGTTCATCCCCCAAAATGGACGGGCCATTTCTGCTTCTTTTCCTACTATCCGGCCGGTGCTGCCGGGCCCAATTTATGCGTGTCCTGAAGAAAAATTTCCCAAATGCATTCCGAATGATACAATAATAGTAATCGGAAATCCTTGCCTGACGTAAGGAACGGTTTGGAACGGTTTTTTCCTTGTACAGCCGTTTGTCCGGGACGGTTTTCATAACCGGGCATTTATTCGTTCTTTAAGATTTCGCTCGTTGATCCCGTTTTGACAGAAGTTAAACGATTTTTTTGTCATTCTTTTCGCCCGGTCAACAATCTGTCCTAAATGATATCCCGTATGTTCCACCAAATGATACAGACTGTGCATATCGATTTCATCAGGCATGTTTTCCATGAATTTTTCCGTGACGGAGCGAAATTCATCGAAGGTTTTTTCCACCGTTCGGATCAGTTCTTCGGGAGACAGAGATAAATCGGGAAAATAATCTTCGATCCCCTCATCAAATCCGGGGTGATCCCGATCGGAAAATTTGGCGGAAATTCTCCTGACGTGTTCGCAAATGCGAAGGGCAATCCCGCCCACGGAATTTAAATTTTCCGCTTCCTTCCTCCATATCGCATCGGCATCAAGCACCTGAAGAGACTGAACGAATTTCGGAAGGTAGTGGCTGCACATTCTTTCTTGCGAGATTTTCACGAACAACTTTAAGCATGGATGGCTGTCCATTTTCACCCTCCTGCAAAGGCATTTATATTTTTCTTTGTTGGATT
>NZ_KB912916.1 GCF_000383875.1 Caldibacillus debilis DSM 16016
AACAAAAAAGTTCAAGTGTGCAGATGCTAAAAATGTACTTCCTAAGAAAATGATATAAGATAAGCCTAAAACAACCGAACCGACGATTATTTTTTACAAATCGTTCAAGCGATGTGTAAAAAACAACAGCGGATCTGAAGGACAATAACGGAAAGGCTAAAATGATTTAACATCATCCATCTAGCTCAAGGAAAAGAATAAAAAATCGCGAAGCAGTTTTGGAGTTACTTGAGTCGCCTGTTCGATATGTTGAACCGAACGGAACGTTGGTGAAATTTTTGAATGGAATGTCAGCCCATATCGATTCTATAACGGTAACACCACGGAAAAAGCCGTGTGATGATTGGAAGGTGGTAGACAGTGACCAATGAAGCTCAATACTTGGTGCGAGTATGCAATGATTTTCTGAATGAGAAGATAGATACAGTACAATTTGTAGAAAGGTATCAGACTTATTTTGAAAACTTCCAGGAACAGTTAAGCAGAGATGAGTTTGAAATACTGGATTTTATCTATATGGCTTGCGAATATTACCAATCTGACGCATCGATTAGAGAAACCGATCCTCATTTACTTGATGAAGAGCAACTGCGACAAGCTGTAGTGAAGAAGGTACAAAGTCTAAATGCTATCAGCTAAAATCCGCCCAAGCCAAATGGCAAGGGCGATTTTTTAGTATGCCCGGCATGGGTGTGACGCGATAGGGTGAAAGTCCTGAACGGGGGCTGGCGAGCGCCTGCCGTTAGCTGAAGGCAAGGGTGTCCGCCGTGAGACGGAATCTGAAAAAAGCTGGAGGCAAACACTCGGCCTGAGGTACACGAACCCAATCGGAGGCCGTCACAGTCGGACGAGTCTGCGAAACAAGACGAAGTCCCAAGCCGCCAAGGACTGTAGAGGTATATTGGGCAGGTGCATGAGTGGAAAGTGTCCATCCTTATCCGGGGAGACCTGTACGGAACGCCTTCTGTCGATGGGAACCAGAACCGGAAGGTTCTATTGAATGTATAGGAGTCGGCAGAGGCCAAAGTTTGACGCAACGATACTTCAAACTCTGTCAAGGTTGACGAACCCCCTAGCGCGGCCCCGCATGCCAGGTGGTGTGAGGGGACGGGGGTTAGCCGCCCCCTCCTGCTCGATTTTATTTTTCCGTTTTTGCCGACATTTTGCCGGGAACATGTAATTTTTGTAGAACATGGCCAGATTTGAATTTCCAGTTCATAGGAATACAGATTATTGATAAGAATGGCGGATGGTCGATCAAGCCTTGTCTCGGCGGATTCATTTAAGCAATTGTCTCAGCTCTTCGGTCATTTGTTCAACGAGTTCGGGTCTTCCATCAAATTCAGCCGGGGTGTTTTGAAAAAGCTGAATCTGCCATTTCTCCCCGTTTTTTTCTGTAGCCAGTGTGTGATGCGTGTTGACCTTCGGATTAATATCTGATTGTCCTGGGAGGCACCATGCCGGCGATGGCACGTAATATGACGATATTTCCACTCAGCAATCGCACATTTTTGACTTTGCCGACGAATCTTGCGGTTGGATGATCTTTAAAGATGGTGTTGAGGTGCAAAAAAAACATTCTCGCGTCCTATCTCCAAACTGCCATCGTATCCGATCAGCTCCCCCCTGTCCGCAAACAAATCCGCTATGGCACGAGCGTTTCTGCAGTTCCAAGCCTCTAAAAACCGGTGATAGAGTACCTAAATTTCATTTGATCTGTCCATATTTCCCTCCTTAAAGACTTGAAAGGTTATGCTTGCGATTTAGCGACAAAGAGTCAGGCGCTTTCTCCGTTTAGAAGCAGCGGGGCAGGGTGCCTTCGGATGAGTCAAGCTTGTTCCGGACGGTTTTTGGATCTCTATTTCAAAAGTCCTGCCATATCGAATGCTGTTAGAGAAGACCATCATTGATATTTTTGCAAATTTGTCCCACGGCACTGGAAGTGGACATATATAAATATTGACCCGTTCCTTGCAACCTAAGCGAAGAAGATATAGTCCTCTTAGAGTAGAAAGATGAGGAGAGCCAATTGCTGTCATCAACTTGGAAGATGTATTTGTAATAATTATACCTATTGATCTTACTCAGGAATTCCGATTTTTTTTAAAGGATAAAACCTGAATTTTACCTCGCCAATCACAGATTTAATCGGGATGAATTTAAAATGCCGGCTGTCCTTGCTGACCGGCCGATTATCGCCCATGACAAAGAGGTGGCCCTTTGGCACTTTTGATTTTCCGGTTATTTCTTTTAATGTAAAATCCCCTGTAAAATTGCCGCCCGCCCATAGATGGTTCCGATTGGGCTTCAGATATGGTTCCTTATAAGGTTTGTCGTTGATATATAGTGTGTCATCCTTTACTTCAATCCGGTCTCCGGGAAGACCGATAATCCTTTTGATATAGTATGCGTCCGCATCCGGGGCATGAAAGACGATCACATCGAAATGCTCCAATTTGCTGACCTTGCTGATAATGATTTTTTCATGATCTTTCAATGTGGGGGCCATCGATTCTCCGTAAACGGTTGAAGGAGAAAATAAGAAGTGCCGGCAGATCGCGACGATGACCAATGAGAAGAAGATCGTTTTCAGCCATGAAAAAATCTCTTTGTTTATATTTGTTTTCAATAAAACCACTTCCTTATTTAGATTTCCTGCCCATCCGATTCGTTTTTTATTTAAATTCATTATTTCAAATATTTGCTGCAGGTTCAACCGATCTAAATCATCCTTCCTTGTTCTTACGGAAAAACAAAGCAAAATACCAGAGGCGCCGGTGATGCGGTGCGGCCGGCGGCCGCGGAAACAGGGGATGCTGAATATCGAAGATGGGCCAGGAAAACCCGGCCAAGTCCCTGCAGCTGGGGTTCAGCCGGTAAACGAAAAACCTATCCTGACATATCCGGTCCCCGAAAAAGCAGGGAAATGGCCGCACGCCTGGCGGGAAATGCTTCGTTTAAACTTGCCTTTTTGTAAATCGCGGGGGCTGCCCGCAGGAATCGCCCAAACCTTTGAGGCTTAAAAGTGAAGGCACGATAAACGGGAAAATCACCGGGATATTGAACATGGCGGAGGCAATGAAACCGGCCATCCGTTCGCGGGAAAACTTGCGGAAGGAAACTTTTCCGACGGCCCGCGGACAGGATTTGCTTTATAATAGAAATAGGTGCAATTAACTCAAGGACAAAAGCCGTCCGGCTTGCGCATCCATGCGAACCATCGATGAAGGACACGGCTGAAATCTCGTTTCTCATTCTTTCGGGAACCACCAAACTGTTCATATGGAGGCGGTTGACGTGAACAGCCAACGGGAGATTGTCAAAGAAAATTGGAAGCGCTTTATTTTCAATGATGAGCTGGACGAAAGGCTTTCTCCCATCGTCAAGGAATCGTGGATCCGTTCAAAAAAGTGGAAGGTCGATCCTTTCCAGCCATATGGCCGCATCAAACCGATCAACAAGGAACAATATCAATACCTGATCGATTTATCGATACCGTTGATGGAGGGGCTTTATTCCATCGTGAAGGGATCGGGCTTTTTAGTCATTCTTTGCAATGAAAACGGGCAGCTGCTGAAATCAATCGGCGATCCCGATACGTTGGAAATGGCGGAGAAGATCCGCTTTGTCGAAGGGGCGGATTGGAGCGAACGGATGATGGGCACCAATGCGATCGGCACGTCCATTGTGATCGATCAGCCTGTACAAATCTTTGCCGAGGAACATTATTCGCAAATATGCCAATCATGGACTTGTTCCGCGGCCCCGATCCATGATTCCAAGGGCCGCATCATCGGAGTGCTGAATGTGGCCGGTCCATATGAAAAAGTCCATCCGCACACGTTGGGCATGGTGGTTTCCGCGGTCAAAGCCATTGAATATCAATTGAAATTAAATGAAAATGCCGAAAAAAATATGATGATGCAAAGGTTCCTGGAAGCGACAACCAATAACATGAAGGAAGGCATCCTCATCATTGACACGGAAGGAAAGATTATCAAGGCGAACGATCAGCTGAAGAAACTCCTCTGCCTCGACCGGCATCTGGAAGGAAAAAGGATCAACGAGATTTTTGCAAACTTGTCGATCCCGTCCAACCGGCCTGTCAATCTGCAAAACAAGGAACTCCATTTAAAGGTGAAGCCGTCGGGAAACATCCATCATGTCATGGTCGACAAAATCCCCATCTATAAAGACAGCCATTGGATCGGTTCGATGGTTATATTGAAAGAAATCCAAAAAGTGCGCCAATTCGTCAATCATTTGTCGGGAAACCAGGCAAAAATAACCTTTGATGATATCATCGGCCAAGAGCCGCACTTCCTCCAAAAACTGAATGAAGCCAAACTCGCTGCTGCGACCGACTCCAACGTTTTGATCATGGGGGAAAGCGGAACGGGAAAAGAAATGCTCGCCCAAGCCATCCATAATGCCAGCAAGCGGAGAAACAAGCCGTTTATTGCCATCAATTGCGGCGGAATCCCCCGCGATCTGCTCGGCAGCGAACTGTTTGGCTATGTCGAGGGGGCTTTTACCGGGGCGAAAAAAGGCGGAAGCGCGGGAAAATTCGAACTTGCTGACGGCGGCACCCTCTTTTTGGATGAAATCGGCGAGATGTCGCTGGAGATGCAAGTCCTTCTTTTGCGCGTCATTCAGGAAAAAGAAGTGACGCGGATCGGCGGCCATAAAGTGATCCCGGTGGATGTCCGCATCATTGCGGCGACGAATAAAAACCTCCGGGAAGAAGTGCAAAAGGGGAGCTTCAGGGAAGATCTGTTCTTTCGCCTGAACGTCATGCCGATCACCTTGCCGCCTTTGCGGGAAAGAAAGGAGGACATCCCCCTTCTTGCCCGGCACTTTATCGGCAAGCTTTGTCAAAAATTAAACAAACCCTTTCCGGAAATCCGGCCGGACTTTTTGGAAGCGCTGATGCAGTACGACTGGCCCGGGAATATCCGGGAATTGCAAAATATAATCGAAAGGACGCTGAACCGGACGACGGACCCCGTTTTATCCGCAAAGGATTTGCCGGATGAAGTGTTTCAAATCTTTCCAAGGCCGAAAATGGAAGAGGCGGCGTTGCATCGCGACGATATTAAAAAACAATCGATCATCCAGGCGCTGTATGTATGCAACGGGAATATTTCCAAAGCGGCCAGGCAGCTGGGAATTTCCAGGAGCACTTTTTACCGGCAAATGAAAAAATATAACATCGCTTATTAATGTTTCATTTTGTATCAAATTGTATCAATATGTAACAACAAAGTGTTTCAAAATGGGACACTTTGTTTTTTTATGATCGGGCTCGGGTTTGAAAGAAAGGATGGGCGTTTCGCGGCCGGCTGCCCGCTTTCTGGCCATTGGCATGCTTTTTGCATATATACTCTTAATGGAAGCGCTTTATTTTTAACTGAAGGAGGAGAGTAAATTGGCGATTCCGATCGATCACCTGCTTTGGATGTATGAAACGATGTACAAAATCCGTTATTACGAGGACAAAATGGCCGAAGCTTACGCCGAAGGAAAGAACCCCGTCTTCAATATCGGTGCGGGGCCCGTACCCGGTGAAATGCATCTGGCGACGGGGCAGGAACCGGCCGCCGTCGGCATATGCATTCATCTGAAGAAAGAAGATACGGTGACGTCTCCGCACCGGCCGCACCATCACGCGATCGCGAAAGGTGTCGATTTAAACCGGATGACCGCCGAAATCTTCGGGAAAGTGACAGGACTCGGAAAGGGAAAAGGCGGGCATATGCATTTGTTCGATCCCGATGTCAAATTTTCTTGCGGCGGGATTGTCGGAGCCGGCATTCCCCATGCCGTTGGCGCGGCGCTTGCCGCGAAGAAAAAGGGAACGGACTGGGTAGCCGTCGCTTTTATCGGGGAGGGCGCGGCCAACCAAGGCGCTTTCCATGAATCGTTAAATCTGGCTTCGCTTTGGAATCTGCCGCTGATTATCGTGATCGAGAACAATCAATACGGGATATCGGTTCCGAAATCCGCGTCCACAGCGGTTCCTTCGAATGATATCCGGGCGGCCGCTTATGGCGCGAAAGGATATTATGTGAAAGAAAATGACCCGATCGAAATGTACCGCGTTTCCAAAGAAGCGGTGGAGCGGGCGAGAAAGGGAGAAGGGCCGTCGATTATTGAAATCGAAACTTACCGTTATATGGGGCACTTCCAAGGGGACCCGGAAGTTTATCGGGATAAGAAGGAAGTGACTTTGTTAAGGGAAAAGGATCCGATTGTCCGGATGCGCCAATATTTGATGAAAGAGCATGGGATCGAGGAACAACGGCTGGCCGAGTTGGAAAATAAGGCAAAACGGGAAGTCGACGCCGCTTATCAGTTCGCCCGCGAAAGCGATTATCCGGAACCGGAAGATGCTTTGAAGGATTTGTTTGTGTAAAACACGATGGAAAGGGGTCATCCAAATGCAAAAGACGAAGAAACGCCTGTTAACGGGAAATAAAGCGATTGCCGAAGCGATCCGTTTGGAAATGGAAAGGGATCCGAACGTGTTCGTCATGGGGGAGGATGTCGGCGTATACGGCGGCATCTTCGGGGCGACGGAAGGGTTGTACCAAAAGTTCGGACCTGAACGGGTGATGGATACGCCGATTTCCGAAACCGCATTTATCGGCGCCGCCATAGGCGCGGCTTCCGAAGGGATGCGGCCGATCGTCGAATTGATGTTCGTCGATTTCTTCGGCGTCTGTATGGACCAAATTTATAACCATATGGCAAAGATTCCGTATATGTCGGGAGGACGGGTCAAGCTGCCGATCGTGCTGATGACCGCCGTCGGCGGGGGATACAGCGACGCCGCCCAGCATTCGCAAACCTTGTACGCCACTTTTGCCCATCTGCCGGGCATGAAAGTGGTGGCGCCCTCCACCCCGTACGATTTGAAAGGGATGATGATTTCCGCTATCCGGGATGATAACCCAGTCGTCTTTATGTTTCATAAGACATTGCAAGGATTGGGCTGGATGGACCAGCTGGACGCGTCCGTCGGACATGTGCCGGAAGAAGCGTATACCGTGCCGATCGGCAAGGCGAACGTGGTGAGGGAAGGGACGGATCTTACGATCGTGGGCATCCAAATGACGGTCCATCACGCGCTGGAAGCGGCGAAAAAGCTGGAGGAACACGGCGTTCAAGCGGAAGTCATCGATTTGCGCACCCTCGTCCCGCTCGACCGTGAAACGATCCTTCAGTCGATCAAAAAGACGCACCGTTTGCTCGTCGTCGATGAAGATTATTTGTCGTACGGCATGACGGCGGAAATCGCCGCGCTTGCCGCCGAAGAATGCTTGTATGATTTGGATGCGCCGGTCCGCAGGCTGGCCGTTCCGGATGTGCCGATTCCCTACAGCCGTCCGCTCGAACAATTCGTCCTGCCGAACGCCGACAAAATTTTTCAAGAAGCGATGAAACTCGTCAACGAATAAAATCGACTTCCAAACGGGAGGTAGCCCCATGTTAATCGAAGTGAATTTGCCCCGCCTGTCCGATACCCTCGATGAGAGTTTGATCACCTTCTGGCACGTCTCGGAAGGGGATCCTGTGGAAAAAGGCGATACCCTTGTGGAAGTGCAGACGGAAAAGGCCGTCTCGGAGATTGAGGCCCCGGAATCGGGCGTTGTCAAAGAAATCAGAAAAAAACGGGGCGAAACGGCCGCCGTCGGGGATGTATTGGCCGTGATTGAAACGGCCGCTGCAGCCGCGGATTCCCCGCGGGAACAGGAAAAAGCGGAAGGGGAGACAGCCGAGGAAAGGGGCGTGCCGGAGGTTCCGGTTGAGAAAAGGGCGACGCCGCGTGTAAAAAAATTGGCCAAAGAGCTTGGAGTGGATTGGCGCCTTGTCACACCCACCGGCCCGAACGGCAAGGTCACCGAAGAAGATGTCCGAAACGCGGCAAAACAAAGGGAAGACGGAAAGCAGCCGAACCGGTTCGTGAAAGCGGCGCCCTCCGTGCGCAAATTTGCCAGGGAACATCAGGTGAATCTTGAAGAAGTGACGCCGACCGGCCCGAAGGGAAGAATATTGAAAAGCGACGTCGACGCCGTCATCGCCAAACGGAGATCCGAACAAGCGGAAGCGGAAAAAGAAACGAAGGCCGGCAAGGAACCGGCGCGGGAAATCCCGCGAAGCCAGCGCAGAATTCCGCTTACCGGCATTCGAAGGGCCATCGCAAACGCCATGGTTCATGCGAAATCGACGATTCCCCACGTCACCCATTTTGACGAGGCGAATGTCGCAAAGCTGGTGGAACACCGGCAGCGGATGAAAGCGTTCGCCGCCGAAGAGGGAATTAAACTCACCTATTTGGCATATGCGGTCAAAGCGTTGACGGCCGTGCTGAAAAAATACCCGATGCTGAACGCCTCGATCGATGATGAACGGGAGGAAATCATCGTAAAGGAAGACTACCATATCGGCTTTGCCGCCGATACCGAACGGGGCCTGGTTGTTCCGGTGATCAGACATGCCGATCAAAAATCGTTATTCCAAATCGCGAAAGAAATTCAAGAGCTTGCGGAAAAAGCAAGGAATGGTTCCATCAAAGCGGATGAAATGACGGGATCGACGTGTACGATTTCGAATATCGGTTCGGCAAACGGGGCTTGGTTTACGCCGATCATCAACCATCCGGAATCGAGCATTTTAGGCATCGGCCGAATTGAGAAAAAACCGGTCGTTGTGGATGACTCGATTGAAATCGCCCCGATGATGGCACTATCGCTCAGCTACGATCATCGCTTGATCGACGGCGTTCTGGCGCAAAAGGCGTTAAACGACCTGAAAAAATATTTAAGCGAACCGGATTTGCTGTTCGTTCGATAAAAAGGCCTTGGGAAAACGGTTTGCCCCGGACCATCTGACGGGGCGGAAGCCGCCATCTTCCCCCGTTCCCCTTTGAAAAGAAGCTTTGGTCCAGGGCCTCCCTGATCAAACCGGCAAACCGTCGGAAGGAGAGGGCGGGTTAACGGAACGCCTGAATGAAGCGGGCGCTATCCCGCCCGGGCAGCAAGGCGGGTGGAGGTTCGGGCGCAAAACGCGGCCCTTCTTTCCATCGCGGCAGCCGAACCCAAACAGCAGAAACCGCATGGGAAAAGGCGGTTTTCGTCGGCGAGGTAAGATGAACTCGCGGAAAGGCCAATTCCGTTGGCGGCGGCCCTTTTCCGCCGGGACAAAAGGCGAAATGGGCGGAAGGGATCCCGCCCGAACCGCGAAGCTATCTTTAAAGGCCGGCATCACGGCCTTTGAGATAGCTTTTTTTATCGAATGGCTCCAAAATTCCAGCCGTTATTGGAAAATTCCCTTCCGGCCTTTGGCCGGCGGGTATTCTAGCAGGCATCGGCGGTTTCGGTTATTCTGCATGACTTGGAAGCGGGATGCTCCTTTTTTTCGGCTTTTTCCAAAAAGCCTTCTGCAAATATTTCCGGTTTTGATCGGTCCCCTCCGCGGCAAACGGGCGCCTCATCGGCAACCGGCACGACCGCCTCAGGAGTGAAGGTCCGCCGGCCGATGTTCAGCATCTCGCTCGCGCGGAGGGCAGTTTGGCTTCCCCCGGACCATGGCTGCCGCCATCTGCCCGTTTTGGCGGGAACGGACCGTTGCCGGTCTGCCGCCCGCTGTGCGCTCCTCTGTGATCTGAGAGGGTGAAAATGACCGGTCCCGATACCTTTCATGGGCCGCCGCAAAATCCATTTGTTGAAACGGGAGTTTTGTAATAATATTATTGGTGATCATTCCGGATGAAGGAGTTCTTCCATGCTGAACCCTGATCTTCTGCGAAATGCGGCGATCCTGATCGAAGAACAGTTTTCCTGCGACCGATACAACGGGCTGGATTTTTCCCTGCGGCCATTCGCGATCAAGCTGGGGCAGGGAAATATTGTCATTTCGGCCCCCCATTCGGTGAACCATATCCGGAACAACCGGGTCAAACATGCGGACATGCACACGGGTTCGATCGCCCAAATCGTCCAAATGGCCACCAATTGTTTCAGCATCTTTAGCACCCGGATATCCGAAGAGGATCCCAATTATGTGATCGGAGGAAGGTATAAGGAGGCCCTGCGGGACCTTTGCGCCCGGTATCCGATCGATCTCGTCATCGATATCCACGGCGCATCCCCCGACAGGGATTTCGATATCGATCTGGGGACGCTGAACGGGGAATCCGTAGACGGGGAATCGTTGGAGATCATAAGAAAAATCTTCCATAAAAACGGCATTAAAAACGTGACAACCGACAGCGTGTTCAAGGCATCCCACCCCGGCACGATCACCTATTTCGCCAAAAACACGTTGAAAATTCGTGCCGTCCAAATGGAAATCAACCGGTCTTTCCGGGATCCGCGATCCAATATCGCCGGTTATGCCGCAATCATCCAATCGTTGATCGAGATTGTCGGAACATTCAAAAAGGGGCATGCGTAAATGGACAGCGCTAAATTTGAACGGATGGAAAACTATTCGGCCGTCGCCCGGCTGCAAATCGAATTGAACCCTACAGATTGCGAAAGATTGGGCCTGCAAAATTTTTTGTTCGCGACGGCGGAAGGTGAATCGGGGCGCAAGGCCCGCTGCATGATCTTCGCCAATCCGGACATCGAATCCGGCAAAGCGAAAGCTTCGAAACGTTTGTTGGAACGGATCGGATTTGACAGCCCGACCGTCATCATCCGCAAAGAACCTTATCAATTTGTCCGGCGCGGGATCCCGAAGATTGAGCATATCAATGAGAATGCCGTTTTCGCCACGAAGGATTTGATCGAAAAATACGGCGATCAGGTGGAATTGATCCATATATCGAACGGATACCGGATGAAGCTGGGGCTTAAGGAACATGAAAACAAGCAGTTAAAAAACAAGGTGTTCATCAACCGGTATCAAATGTTATTGCTCGGATTGGATGGCGGGCAAGCGGACCGTTTGGCGATCATGAAAAGCGGCAGGGACGCCGATCCCTCATTTTTGCGAAGGCTGTTCGCGGAAATCAGGGGCGGCTATCATGCCCTTTTGCGGTCGGTCGGCCAGATCTTCGTCGGCTATCGGGAATTGGATTTACGGGTGGGATACATTTACCCGTTTGACGAGAACCACCGGCTGTGCAGGATCCATCCGAACATCGCCAAATTCCTCGGCCTGGAAGAAAATGACCGGGTGATCGTTTCCTATAACCAAAAGGAAGTGGAATTGCCCGTCCTTTATTTGGACACGGGCAATGCGGGCGAAGTGATCAAGATCGAGAATGAGTTTATCGACAGCCACCTGTATATCGGGATACCGGCGACCGTCCGGTTCGATCTGTCCATCCCGAATATCGGGACGGTCGTCCGGGTGAGAAGGAGCACGAAATTTTTGCTGAAAAAACATATCAATAAATTAAGTTTGCCGATGATCGCTTTATATTTTACCATTTTCAGCCTGGTCGAAAATAATGTCCAGCGTCTCTTGCTGGTCCTCGTGATCTCTCCCCTCATCATTTTTGCCTCCCTTTCGGAGGAAAGGGCGAAAGTCAAATGAACGGCATCCATACCAGAAAAGAAGCGGAGGACCTCATTTACCGGTCCTATTTGCGGGCGGTCGGGAATATCAAGGAAAAGCGGGATGCCGAGGTCAGGAAGCCGGAACTGACGCGAAAGCTGTTCCGCCTCCTCGGTTCCCCCGACCGCGGTCAAAAATTCATCCTTGTGGCCGGCAGCAAAGGAAAGGGCTCCACCGCCCGGCTGATTTCTTCCTTGCTCAGCCATTTGGGCTGGAAAGTCGGCCTGTTCACCTCTCCCCACCTTGTCGCTTTTAATGAAAGGATCCGGATCGACGGAAAGGCGATCCCGGACGGGGATTTCATCCGTTTGGCGAACGAGATCCTCGGTCCGTTCACCGAGATCGAATCGGGACTCCGGGATGATGAATATCAGGGGCCGATCGGCCTGGCATTGGCCGTCGCCTGCCTCTGGTTCAAAGAGAAGAATACGGATATCAACGTGATCGAATGCGGCAGGGGCGGGAAGTTTGATGATGTGAATATATTGGACAATGAATGGGCGGTCATCACGCCGGTCATGGAAGAGCATATGACGCACCTCGGCCCCACCATGGACGACGTCGTTTCCCACAAGCTGGGGATCATCAAGCCAAAAACGAAATTCGTGTATGTCAGCGGACAAGGGGAGACGCTTCCCAAAATCAAGGAGCGGATGGGCGATTTGGCGCCGGCCCATGTTTTTTACTATGGGGAAGATTTTTTTGCGGAAAATATCTCGCCAGGGGAAACGGGCACTTGTTTTGATGTAAGGACGCCGAGGGCCTTCTATCCCCGTTTGCGGCTGTCCCTGCTGGGCGCATTCCAGGCGGTGAATGCGGCTGTGGCGGTCAAGGTTTGCGAAGATGTATATGGGGGCGCCATCCCTTATCAGACGGCGGACCGTTGCTTCGCCGCCATCCGATGGCCGGGGAGATGCGAGCTCATCGACCGGAATCCGGCCGTCATCGTGGATGGGGCCATCAATGAAAAATCGGCCGCCTATGTGAAAGAAGTCATCGAAAGCATGGGAAGGAAAAATGTCGTCTCCATCGTAGGGGTGCCGGCCGACAAGGATTACAAGGGCGTCATCCGGGTCGTGAGCGGGTTTTCAAAAAAACTGTTGATCACCAGCCCGGACATCTCCTATTTGACCTTTCCGGCGGACGCGCTTGCTTATGCCCGGTCGTTGACGGACCGCGCGGCGGAGATCCATCCCTTGGAGGCGGCGGTGAAAGCGGCCATGAGGGAGCGGGATGTGGATGCGATCCTGATCGTCGGCACCCAATCCCTCATCGCCAATGCGAAACGCCTGTGGAACCAGAACTTGATGGATATCGGGAAGTAAAGTCCGAAGGGGAGCGGGGCACTGAGGCTATGATGGGAGCTGTCCGTTTTTTCTCTCCGGTCCGCATCAAATCAAACCGGTTCGAAGCGGACCTCGCACACCTGCCCGTGCGGGAAAATGCCGTTCCGGACGCTTCGCTTTCGGGGTATCGCCGCTTGTCGGGTTGTTCAGTTGCCGGGAAGTCCAAAGTTTAGCCTTCGTTTTCGCGGGTATTGCCTTTTCCCTTTTCAAGGCTGAACCGGCAGGAGGAAGCCCGCAAGACGGTTTCATCCGGCAAGGCCCTGATCCCCGCCTTCCCCGTTCCCGCTGCCCTTGAGATGACCTGAAAATGGCACGGGCAAACCGCCATTTAGGTCTGGAATCGATGGATGATGGTTTCCACTTGACGGGCGATGGTTTCAATCAGTTCCGCGGCAGGCACGTTTTTGCTCAGCCGCGGATTTTGCCCGCACCAAAGGGACATCCACTCTTTCTTGTTCTGTTTTGCGGCTTCGGACCGGATATCCCGGGTGAGCATATGTTGAATGGGATAGGCCGGCAGGGCATCCTCATGTCCTTTCATCCGCAGGATAAATTCATTGATTAATCCCCGGGCCGGTTTGCCGCTGAATGCCGAGGTGATGACCGCCTGTTCTTCGGAGGCGTTTAAAATCGCTTGTTTGTGCCGTTCATGCGCTCCGCTTTCTTTGCAGGCAACAAAGGCCGTTCCCATTTGGACCGCCTGGGCTCCCAGTATGAGGGAAGCGAAAACGCCTCTGCCGTCCATGATGCCTCCGGCGGCGATAATCGGGATGGAAACATGATCCGCCGCTTGCGGAATAAGGGCTAGGTTTCCGATCATGGATTGATCGAAGGGTTCCGCAAAACTGCCCCTATGTCCCCCGGCTTCGCTGCCTTGGACCACGACCATATCCATGCCCGCCTCTTCATTCATGACGGCTTCCTTTACCGTGGTGGCCGTTCCGATGGTAACGATTCCCCGCTTCTTTAATTGACGGATCGTTTCGCTCCCGGGAATGCCGAATGTGAAACTGCAAACGGGTACTTCATATTTCAAGACGATTTGAATCATTTCATCGAAAACGGAGGTGTCGATTTCCGGGACCTCCTGCTTTTTTGCGATTCCTAACATTTGGCGGATGGGTTCCAGCAGTTGATTGGCCCTGTCAATTTCTTCTTGAATGACGGCCGGATGTTCGGGGACAAACAGATTGACGCCGAAAGGTTTGGAAGTCAATTCTCGGATCTTTTGAATATCCGCCGCCAATTTTTCCGGTGTCATATAACCCGCCCCGATCATCCCCAGACCGCCTGCATCGGATACGGCGGCCACCAGTTCGGGCGTCGTGATCCCGCCTGCCATTCCCGCTTGGATAATCGGGTATTGAATGGATAATCTGCGGGTGACTTCCGTATGATTCCACATGTTCTTTTCCCCCTCCACTTTTATCGAACGCTCCCCGCTTCCTTTTTATGCTCGAAAAGATTCCCGATGGATCAGCAGCCGGGCGATCTTCTTCCGGTCCACCGAAAAGCCGAAGCCGGGGCGGTCGGGCACTTCGATCACACCGTTTGTCATCCTGATTTCCGGCTCGACGATATCCGTTTCCAAATATTCCGCCGGGGGGGTGTTGTCCCCGGGGATGGAAAAGTCGGGCAAGGTTGAAAGATGCAGGTTCATCGCCCGGCCGATGCCGGTCTCCAGCATTCCGCCGCACCATACCGGGATCCCCTTTTCCCGGCACAGGTCATGGATGCGCACCGCTTCATGGATTCCCCCGACCCGACCGATCTTGATGTTGATGATCCGGCAGCTGCCGATCTCCGCGGCTTTCCGGGCGTCTTCCGCGCTTAAAATGCTTTCGTCCAGACAGACCGGCGTCTTCAGCTCCCTTTGCAAACGGGCATGATCGATCAGATCGTCGGAGGCGAAGGGCTGCTCGATCATCAAGAGCCCGTATTCGTCCAATGCCTTCAGCCGGTTCATGTCTTTTAGGGTGTATGCAGAATTCGCGTCGGCCATCAAAGGGATATCGGGGAATTGTTTCCGCACCGCCCCGACATAGGCCAAATCCTTTCCGGGGGATATTTTTATTTTGATCTTTTGAAAACCTTCCTGGAGGGCTTTTTCGACTTTTTCCGCCAGCCGGGCCGGGGATTCCTGCATCCCGATGCTTTTTCCCGCTGCCACCAGCCGGTTTTTTCCGCCGAGCAATTGATAGAGGGGCTTCCCGTTTTTCCTGGCGTACAGGTCCCAGAGGGCGGTCTCCATCGCCGCTTTTGCCATATAATTCCGTTTGATCATCGAGACCGACGGCCGAATGTCCCGGGGATGGCCGAAGGTCTTCCCCAACACGGCCGGAATGATAAAATCTTTCAAGATATGCACGGCGGTTTCGTAGGTTTCCTCGTTATAAAAGGGTCCGGGCAGGGCAACCGTTTCGCCCCAGCCGGAAATCCCGTCTGCGTCGACGGCTTCGACCAGGCAAATCGTTTTCTGCCGGGTGGCGCCGTGGCTGGCGAGAAAAGGCCTTTTCAGGCCGATATGGATATGATGGAGGACGATCTCGCGTATCCGGACGGATTCCATTGGCAAGATTCCTTTCTTGTGTCGTTTGGGAAAGATGCAAAAGTGCCGGAAGGAAAGGGATAAGGCGCCAAAGTTGCGGAAAAGGGGCCGGACGCAAAACTTTAGGGAAAATCAGGCCGCTGGGGGACAAAGCCGGGAGCCGATTTTCCTCCGGTTCTTCGGAATTGGAAGCGGGAACCGGGCCCGTTCCGCAGGCGGGTTGGCGTTGATTAAAGTTTTTTTACGGCGGCAAGCAAAGTCTTTAAAATATCGATCGAACCTTCGATATCCATTTCCAGTTCTAGGCTGTGATCGGCACCGGGGATCAAAAGAAGATCCAAATTCGGATTGGCCTTTAATTCCTGAAACCTTTCGCCGGCATACGCCGGGTCCGCGTTACCGATGGCAACGAGCCCCTTTTGCCGGCTGTTTTTCAATCCTTGAAAAACATCGTCCCTGTGCAGGAGAGGAGTGAGCCAGAGGGCTTTCGCTTCCCGGAATTCGTCCCATTTGCACAGCCGGGCGAGGGCGATGGTCCCGATCGATTTGGCCACGATGCAGAAATTGGCGTACGGGTGCCGGTTTAAAAAGTTTCGGACCGTTTCCTGGACAGCCGCAATAAATTCGGATTCGTTTGTCGAGGGAAGGATGTCGTGATAATGGATTTGCAAAAGGTCAAACCCTTTTTGGAAGTAATACTTGGAGGCATAGTAGAGGAGCGGCGCCTTCGCCGTGTATCCCCGGCCGGGAAGAACGATGGCCAAACCGTCGGAAGGCGGATCATGCAGGACCAGCTCGCAAGGAATCTTTCCCCGCTTCCATTCTTCTTCAAAAGCGATTTTTTTCATGGTTCCAGCTCCTTTTTTTCCATTATACAATGTTTTCGCCCTTCGGAAAAAGCTTCGGGCCTGCTGCCGGGCGTCCGGAATCGGGCCGGTGCTTTGGCGGTTTTTTGACTGCGGCTTATGGGATCCGGCCCGCGCATAAAAAGGGTTCGGGGGCCGCATTGGCGCCCGGGCGCGAATCGGACAGCATGCAAAAATGATCGCGGAAATTTATTTTCCACTGTTGCGCGCCCTATGGATCAATCTCCTTGCGGCCGGCGGCCCGGCTTTTGAGCGAAATGTCTCTCTTCCGCCTGATCGGAGGTTGTTCTTTGCGGCGGATGGAGGCCAGGCCTCACGGAAATATTTAATGGGGGCGAACCAAATCCCTGTAAATAAATGATTGCGGGGGCTTGACTAGGTCTCATTTCTCCTTTATAATACACTTTGTCGGTAGAAAAAAGTCCGCCGCATACGCCTTGAAACGCAAAGGCATGTGGCCAATACGAGCGAAATCCCATCGTTCCCCTTGAAACGACGAACCGGGAGCGGGACGGCTGAAACAAAACGGAACTCAACATTCTTCTTCAACAGGCCGACTTAGCTCAATTGGTAGAGCAACTGAATCGTAATCAGTGGGTTGCGGGTTCAAGTCCTGCAGTCGGCATCATACGGAGGGGTAGCGAAGTGGCTAAACGCGGCGGACTGTAAATCCGCTCCCTTATGGGTTCGGCGGTTCGAATCCGTCCCCCTCCATTCAAAGAATCAGCCTTGCCGGCAGTTGAGCCGGTCCGGTTCAGGAAGCAGACCTCCGATCAGACAAGGGGCGAAGTTCAAATTCCCCGAAATATACCCATGCGGAAGTAGTTCAGTTGGTAGAACATCACCTTCCCAAGGTGAGGGTCGCGGGTTCGAGTCCCGTCTTCCGCTTACTAGCAATCACGCGGTTTTGGCGGTTTGCCAATGCCGCGTTTTATTTTTCCTCTATTTGTATGAAAATTCTGAAAATATTTTGAAACCGCCGCCGGTTTTTGCGTCCGAAAAAACCAGGGAAAATTCGACGGTAAAATTTGCGCCCAATATCCTTGCCGCAATGCAAAGAAAAATCTTTTGTCCCGTCAACATGACAAATTGGAGCCAATCATCTGCGTTATATGCCCTTTGCGATGTGGATCTTCTGTGCGCTCCCTTTCTCAATTTTTATTGACCAAACCGGTTCCGATTTTGGCCGTGTTTTGGCCGGTTTTCCGGTCTATGGATTCAGGGTTGGCATTTACCGTAAAGGGTTTCTCGCCTTTTTCGGGCTGGTTTTTGCGAAACAAGGGCCTTCTTTTATATGCCGGTTTCGCTGCTGCGTGCTCCAGATTCCTCGGTGCAACGGCAGGTTTAAGGCCGAAAAGGCCGGGTAAAAACGATCGCGAAGCCAGCGGTTTTTACTTGATGGATCGAGTTTTTTGTTCTACAATTTTTATTAGAAAATTCAAAATAAATATATCTTTTTTTGAAAGACAAAATCTGCGGTGGGTGATCCTGCTGCCCGGTTCCCATTTTTGAAAGGGGGGCGAGGATGGATGAAAATCAAAGGCTTCATCTGGAACATGATTTTGGGAGGATTTCTGGGATTCCTTTGGATCATTTTTAGCGAACGGGTAGTTGATATCGCCAATTCCTTCCAAAGCCCTTGGCTTCTTGGCGGATTGATCATCGTCATCGGAACGCTTTTGTTTGGGGAAGTTTACCGAAGAGCCGTCAATCATCAAGGATCCGGTCATCTTAGATTTAAACATTTGCCCGCGTCGCTTTCCTTTGGATTGGTCGTTGTCATCTATTTCCTGATTTCGCCGTGAAAAATGGAAAAGATCGATTCGAAACGGCCCCGATCATTTCCTCTTCCGATCCGGACAGGAATAACCGTTTGCGGATTTTCCGCATGGAATTTCCTCATGGCGGATCCTTTCCTCCCATGGCATAAGCGATGAACTTTCATTCCGGAATGATGATGCCGATTCTTCTGCCGAATTGAAAAGTTCAAAAATGCGAAGGGGATTGTGATAAAAAATCTGTGTTGTTTGTGATGGCAGGCTTATGCATTTTCTTGCTGTCCGGGTGCGCAGGCCAACCCGGCCATGAGAATCGGTCCGGAAGCGCAACCGGTCCGTTCGGCAAGGATCCCGGTCCCGGAAGCGCAATTTACCGGTCGCCTGCTTTTATTCATGAAGGATACATCTTGATCAACGAAGCATCGCGGGCGATATTAATTACCGATGAAAATTCGATCCAAAAGATATGAAATAACAGACTAGGGAAATCGTCGGAAAGTATATTGCTAATGTGATCTTTTTGAAAACCGATGATCCTTCGCTTTTGGATCATATCAAATCAGGGCAGAGGGTCAGGGTCGGAATCTATCGGTTGCTGGAATCGGCACCGCCGCGAGGTTCCGTAAAATATATTGAACCGGTATCGGAGCAGTGATTCAATTTTCCTCTTTTGATTTCCCCATCATTTCCGCGGATCACCCGCCTTCCTCGAAAATCCGCGCGAAAATCTCCGCATTGACAGAAAAATCCCTCCCTATCCTTTTGGCCGCGAACGATGAAACCAATAGTGAAATAAATCCTTTTTACCGCAATTTCTTTTCCTTCCCCCAATCCCCGGATTTTTCGGAAACATGCCCCTTTCCGCATGCTTCCAAAATGATCGGACCGGTTCTTTTCCGAAGCCGGCTCTTATTTTGTCAAAAAATTGGTTTAAAAAACGTTGAACATTTTTCTGGAATCTGTTATATAATAAAATTAATAAAAATTATCTGTAATATTACAGTAGGTAAAAAGGAGGGGATTCCGTGGATTGCTCATTTTGCAACGGGAGCGGGGAAACCCCGTGCCTTTGCCGCGGAGGGAAATCCGATATGGGCGCCTGCGAGGATTGCAATGGCGACGGCTATATCGTTTGCCCGCGTTGCAACGGCACGGGACTTCTGGAGTAGGAACCGGAAAGGGGTTGTAAAAAACAATTTCGGGCAAAGGAGAGGTGGAATTTGGCACTGCAAAAAGAAAGGACGGAATTTGAACGGCCGGAAATCTTGACGGAGGAAGCCGAAGGCTTTCTGAAAAAGCTCCATCGGCAATTTGTGGGGCGCAGAAGGGAGATTTTAAAACAAAGGCAGGAACGGCAACGATTTTTTGACCGGGGCATGCTGCCCGATTTTCTTAAGGAAACGGAGGCGATCCGTTCCGGGGATTGGACGGTGGCTCCCGTTCCGGAGGATTTGCAGGACCGGCGGGTGGAAATCACCGGACCGGCCGGCGATACGAAAATGGTCATCAACGCCTTGAATTCCGGAGCGAAGGTGTATATGGCCGATTTTGAGGACGCCCTTTCCCCGACCTTCGAAAATGTGCTCCGGGGGCAAAAAAATTTAAGGGAAGCCGTGCAAGGGACGTTAACTTATACGGCGCCGGACGGGAAATTTTACAAATTGAGTGCGAAGACCGCGACCTTGGTTGTCCGGCCCCGCGGCTGGCATCTCGTGGAAAAACATTTTCTTGTGGATCATGAGCCGATTTCCGCAAGCCTTTTTGATTTCGGCCTGTATTTTTTCCATAACGCGAAGGCGTTGATCGAAAGGGGATCCGGCCCGTATTTTTATTTGCCGAAGCTGGAGAGCCGGGAAGAGGCGAGACTGTGGAACGATGTGTTTCTTTTCGCCCAGGAGGAACTCGGCATCCCGAGGGGGACCGTTAAAGCGACGGTTTTAATCGAGACGATCACCGCCGCCTTCGAAGCGGATGAGATCCTGTATGAGCTCCGGGAGCATAGCGCCGGTTTGAACTGCGGCCGGTGGGATTACATTTTCAGCGCCATCAAAAAATTTCGCCGGCATGAGGATTTTCTTTTGCCCGACCGGGCGCAGGTGACGATGGAAGTCCCTTTTATGCGGGCCTACACCCTTTATGTGGTGAAGGTGTGCCATAAACGGACCGTCCATGCCATCGGGGGGATGGCCGCGCAGATTCCGGTCAAGGATGATCCGGAGGCGAATGAAAAGGCTTTCGCCAAGGTCAGGAAGGATAAGGAAAGGGAAGTCAAGGATGGTTTTGACGGCAGCTGGGTGGCCCACCCGGGATTGGTGCCGGCGGTCATGGAAGTATTCGACCGACATATGCCGGGTCCCAACCAGATCGGCCGAAAGCGGGACGATGTGACGGTCAAAGCGGAGGATCTGCTCCGGTGGCCGGACGGAAAAATTACCGAGGAAGGATTGCGGACCAACATCTCCGTCGCCCTGCAATATATCGAAGCCTGGCTCTCGGGAAAGGGCGCCGTTCCCTTGTTCCGGCTGATGGAGGACGCGGCGACGGCGGAGATATCAAGGGCCCAGGTTTGGCAATGGATCCGCCATCCGAAGGGGAAATTGGAAGATGGCAGAAAAATCACGCTGGCATTGGTCCGGCAATTCATCCGGGGGGAGCTGGAAAAGATCAGGAAAACCTTCGGAGAAGAGACATTCAAGCAAAAACGGTTCAAGGAAGCAGAGGAATTGTTTTCCAAACTGATCGAGGAAGACGAATTCATCGAATTTTTAACGGTTCCCGGATACGATTATCTCGACTAGAAAGGAGCATGTTGCCATGAATCGAACGGAACAAATTCAAAAATTGAAGGAAGAATGGGCTTCGCCGCGCTGGGAAGGGATCACCCGCCCCTACGGTCCGGAGGACGTGGTGAGACTTCGCGGCTCCGTCCTGATCGAGTACACCTTAGCTAAGCTCGGGGCGGAGAAATTTTGGAAAATGCTTCATGAAGAAGATTATGTCCCCGCCCTCGGGGCATTGACCGGCAATCAGGCCGTCCAGCAGGTGAAGGCCGGACTAAAGGCGATTTACGTCAGCGGCTGGCAAGTGGCCGCCGACGCGAACCTGGCCGGCCATATGTATCCGGACCAAAGTTTGTATCCGTCCAATTCCGTCCCGGATGTGGTGAAAAAAATCAACCGGGCGCTGCAGCGGGCGGATCAGATCGAGCGGCTCGAAGGTAGGGAGGACACCGACTGGTTCGTCCCGATCGTCGCCGACGCGGAAGCCGGGTTTGGCGGCGCGTTGAATGTGTTTGAACTTATGAAAGCCATGATCGAGGCGGGAGCGGCGGCCGTCCATTTTGAAGATCAGCTGTCGTCGGAGAAAAAATGCGGCCATCTCGGCGGTAAGGTGTTGCTGCCGACGAAGCAGGCGGTGCGCCATTTGATTGCGGCGCGGCTTGCGGCGGACGTGCTGGGCGTGCCGACCGTACTAATCGCCCGGACGGATGCCAACGGGGCCCGGCTGGTGACGAGCGATATCGACCCCTATGACCATCCTTTTTTGACCGGAAAACGTTCCGAAGAAGGGTTCTATTATGCAAGGGAGGGAATTGACCAAGCGATCGCCCGCGGTCTGGCCTACGCCCCCTATGCGGATGTGATCTGGTGCGAAACATCGGAACCGAATCTGGAAGAGGCGAAGAAATTTGCCGAGGCCATTCATGAAAAATTCCCGGGCAAACTGTTGGCCTACAATTGCTCACCTTCGTTCAACTGGAAAAAGAAACTGGATGAAAGGACGATCCGAAACTTCCAAAAGGAATTGGGCAAGATGGGGTATAAATTCCAATTCGTGACCTTGGCGGGGTTCCATACGTTGAATCACAGCATGTTCGAATTGGCGCACGATTACCGCCAACGGGGAATGGCAGCTTATGCGGATTTTCAGGAAAGGGAATTCCTAAGCGAGGAAAAAGGCTACACGGCCACGAGGCATCAGCGGGAAGTCGGAACGGGATATTTCGATGAAGTGGCAACGGTTGTCTCCGGCGGAACCAGCTCAACCATCGCCCTGAGAGGTTCCACCGAAGAAGAGCAATTCGTCTGAAAACGAACGCCCAATTTCAGAATAATCGAAACCGCCTGTCGACGCAAGTCGGCAGGCACCTGCGAAACGAAACAGGAACCGCCCGATTTTCCCTGCCGTCCCGAATTTCGAGATAACCAAGCCAAGAGAAGGCGCCCGTCTTTCCAATCGGCGTTTGGTGACACTTATGGAGGATCCGGTGCCTTCTCTTTTTTTCGTTGATCTGGAGAAACCGCAGAAAATTTTTCCGGCAGGACGGTGTATTCGGCCGGAAAGCCGGTGCCTCCGGAATGCCCGCGTGGTGTTGCATCTGTCTTTTCTGTCCTATCCGTGGGCGCCAGGACGCTCGAAAAGCGACATTTTTCCGAAGGGCGGGGACACGCATGCGATGTTCGTCCCTGCTCCTCAAGAAATTCCATTCTGTCTCAGTCGCCGCGCCCCGGCACGGGAGATCTGAACGGATTGGCCGTTTTCGTCCCCTGATGAAAAAACATGCGCCATTCGCCGTCCTTGAATTTCCAAATGGAACTTCTCAACGTGTATTCCTTTTTTCTTCATTGAACAAAATATACGCGACAAGGACGACGTCATCGGCCAGCAGATGGACTTCAAACCGGACGATTTTCGTTTTCACCGGCCCAAGTCCGTTCTCTCCCAAGAAATCCGCTTTATACCTAACCCTTCCGGGACTGCCGAACTCGAAAAAATCATCTGAAAGCAGCCTGTCGATTTTTTCCGGCGAAGTCCGGACTTCCGGTATCAAAAGGTTTTCCAAAGCGAAGATACGGGCTTTCCATGCCTCAAGGTTTTCCATTCCAATCCTCCCGCCAATTTTTCAAAATTATAACAAAATCTTGCGTTCACGTAGGATAAATCGGAAGCGAAAAAATTGCTTGCAATTTTGAAAGAAAACGTTGAAAACGCTGTCTGAAACCGTTATAATTACAATATACAATATAATGTATATTGAAAATTAATAAAGTGATGGGAAGAATCGACGATGTTTGAAGCCAATGACCGATTGCGTTCGGCCATAAGGGAATTGGGGCGGTCCGTCGTCTCGGTGAATCCAAAAATCGCTGAAGAATTAAAAAGCAAAGATCAACCTTTATTCTATTTCGGAGTCAAAGACACAGACCAGATCCCCGACACCGTCGTGGATAAACTGAGGAGGCACAAAAATTTTATTTGGCTGACGGTAGACAAAATGGCGGACAGGGGCCGGGCCATCGACACGGATTTGATCAATCCGCTGACGTACCGGGTAATGACCGGTTCGACCAGCGGCGGACCCATCAATATATTAAAGGGCATCACGGATTTTGCCGTCGGCACCGACGGCGGGGGTTCCGTTTTGGCGCCCGCCATGAGCTGCCAGCTGCCCGCGGTTATCGGTGCGGGTTTGGGATTATTTGTCAAAAAGAGAAAAGTTTCCGCCGACGGGATTGAATTTTCAGGAAGCATCGGCGTCATCGCAAAGACGGTTAAGACGCTGACGATTGTGATGGAATATTTGACAGGCAAACCGCTGACCGGTTCGGAAAAAAAGAAATGGAAAATCGTGATCCCGAAAAAAGGTTCGCTCATTTGTCCGGACGGGACGGATATGAACGAAAAAGTCCTTTCTTATCTTTCAAAAATCAATGAAAAGGAATGGGTTTTCGAGGAAGCGGAAATGACCGGGACCGATGATCGGAAAACAGGAATTCAGGTGATTAAAAAATATTTATATGAAAATGATGCGGACTTGATCGTTACCTGTGAAGGACCGGTCGATGTTTTCGGGTACGGCGAAACATTGCCGAAGTTTTTTGGAAAGACCGGAGAAAAAATCACGCAAAATCACGGGAAATATTTGCTGAGGGCCGCGAACATGTGCCAAACAACGGCGATTGCCGTTCCCGTGGACCAATTGGCCAGCGGTTTGCTGATCATCGCGAAAAAAGGGGAAGAACAGGCGCGGATTGCCTTCGATTTCGCATTAAAAATGGAAAAAATCATCCGGCTGCCTGAAATTTGGCGGAAGCTTTTTCTGTCGGGGAGCGTCAGTCGAGACGGATTCCATTTTCAAGAAGAAAAATAAGTGCGGGGAAGGTGGAGCGATGAGCCGAGTTTGGGAAAGCCTCTACTCAAAAAACGGATTGGCGGCCAAGGAAATCGCCAAACAATTAATTTCAATCGAAGAAGGGGAACGGATTCCGCGAATCCAGGACTTTGAAAAGGATTTTCAGTTCGGGCGCGGCACCATTCAAGGGGCATTGAAAATATTGGAAAATCTGCGGGCGGTCCGTTTGGAATCCAGGGGCCACTTAGGCACATTCCTGGTGGCAAAGGATTTGGACCTGTTAAAAGAAATCGCCGGAATCGGTTCCATCATGGGAGCGATGCCCCTGCCGTATTCGTCCTTGTACGAAGGCTTGGCGACGGGGATCCTCGAAGCGTCAGAAAATATGTTGAGCAGGATCGATTTGGCGTACATGAGAGGGTCGAAACAAAGACTGCACGGGTTGAAGGCCCGTCGGTATGACTTTATCGTATTGTCCCAATTGGCTGCGGAAGAAGAAATCAAAGAAGATGACAGCTTGCAGATTGCCGTCAATTTCGGCCCGAGAACCTATGTCACGGCCCACCAAATCTTTTTCGCCGATCCTTCGAACGACCGCATGAAAGATGGCATGCGGGTGGGCATCGATTTTACATCCATCGACCAATCCCGGCTGACGGCGTTGGAATGCGAGAATCTGGATGTCCAATTGGTTCCGATCAATTACATGCAAGTTTTTGAGATGCTGCAAAAAGGCTCATTGGATGCCGCCGTTTGGAACGTTGACGACACGAGGACAAACAAAGCGTTCAAAAAGGCCGATTTTCGCTCGGAAAAAGCCAAGAAATTGTCGGAAAAGGCCACATCCGCGGTCATTTTAATCGAAAAGGACCGCTCGGAAGTCCTGGAATATTTATCGAATCTTGACGTTCAAAAAATTACGCGGATTCAACAAAAAGTAGTGAAAAAAGAGATTATCCCCCATTATTAGACGAAGTGCGAAAAGGTTTTGCTTACGGTTGATACGATACCCATCATGAGGTGAAGGATGGTCATGCGATTTCAGGAGCTTACAACCCGGCTGGAATTGTTGCAGGAACAGGGTCTGATCAATGAGAAGGTTTGCCGTGTAACGGAATCCGTTTTTGAGGAATTAGCCAGATTAGTGAAAAAGGACAGCATCGAGCAGGCGGAAATGGTATTTACCCATTTGCCTTTGGCGTTGATGCGGATCGTCAACGGGGAAAACATTGATCGGCCGGATCCGTTCATATTGGAAGAAATGAAAAGATCCGAACATTTTCCCGTTGCCGAGACCCTGGTCCATTTTATCGAAAAGCTGTGGGAAAAGTCTTTGCCCCAAGGGGAAAAAGACTTCCTATATATCCATTTCATCAATTTATTAAATATCAATCAGGGAGGTGATGAACTTGAAGATTGTCATCGGGGGACAAGTGGAGAAGAAGGCGATCGAAGAAAAAATTAAAGAAATCGATCCGTCGATTGAGACAGTGATCAAGTCGGATCTGGAAGCCGCGATGGCGATGAAAACCGGGCAGGCGGACTATTATTTCGGAGCCTGTCATACCGGAGGCGGCGGGGCATTGGCCATGGCGATCGCCTTGATCGGCAGAGACAAGTGCGAAACGGTGTCGATGCCCGGGAAAAAACCGAATGAAGAAAAGGTCATCGAAGCGGTAAAAAACGGTAAAAAGGCCTTTGGCTTCACTGCAGATCATTTGGATTTGGCGGTGCCTATGCTTATTAAAGCCATAAAAAGCGCGAACTAAGGAGGGGTTGTATGGAAACGTTATTTGTTGTGCTGATTGGAGCGATTGCCGCGGTTTTGGCGAACAGAAATATCGCCGTGTTCAATGACGGTCTTCGCCCCATTGTTTCCGAGCATATTGAAGGAAGATTAAAACGAAGGGAATTGGCTTTGACCGCCTTTGCGATGAGCTTCGGATTGGTGATCGGTTTCGGGATTCCCTTCACTTTAACCGCCAGCATTATTTTAATTCATAGCATTTTGTTAGGTACGGATATTATCGGGCTGGTCACGCCGAAAAACAAATGGGGAACCCCGGCGGCGGCGTTGATAGGCGGCCTTTACGGCTGGGGGCTGGTCGTCGGCTTGGAAGGTTTTGTTAAGTTATTTAAACATTTGCCGTTAAACTTCCTGGATCCGCTGGGGCAAGTGGGAACACCCGTAGTGGTGACTTTTATGGCATTTCCGGCGCTGGCGGTCGCCATGCAGTTCAGCGTTAAAAAAGGAGTCATCACGTTTGTCACGGCTGCCATCGCCAGACAATTGGCGGTTTTCATCAACGAAAGCGGCGTTTTCAAAATAGGCGGGAACGCAGTTACGTTAAACCAGGAAGGTATTGCATTGATTGTCGGAATGATTTTCCTGTTTGCCTATGCCATGAAGGAAAAGGCGGATGAAGGTTCCGGCGTGGATTTGGCTTCTGTCTTCAGTGAAAAAGTGATTTCCATTAAAAAGAATGTCGTTTATTTGGTCATCATCGGCGCTTTGATTGCCGGCGCCACGAATTTGGTGTTGATGGCCGGAGACCCGATCTCGCTGAACCTGCTTGCGGAAGGGAAAAAGACGGATGCTGGGATTGCGGCGGTTGCCAGGGCTATCGGGTTTATTCCGCTGATTGCCAGCACGGCGATTGCCACCGGTGTGTATAGCCCGGTAGGTTTTACGTTCATCTTTGTCGTCGGTCTGTTTTCCCCGAATGTTTGGGTTGCGGTGATCTTGGGCGGACTGGTCATTTTCATAGAAGTCATGCTTTTAAGTGTAGTTGCCCGGTTCCTTGATAAGTATCCGGGAATCCGAAAATCCGGGGAAAATATCCGCAACGCCATGACGAAATTGCTGGAAGTGGCCTTGCTGATCGGAGGAGCCAATGCTTCCAACATGATTGCACCCGGCTTCGGGTTCTTCTTCATCGCAGGATTTTATTTGTTAAACGAAGCGGCCGGACGCCCGATCGTCAGGATGGCTGTCGGTCCTGTCGGAGCGATTGCGGTCGGAATCATCGCCAACATTCTTGTAGCATTAGGCATCATGTCGGTACCCAAATAATGGCTGGAGTGATTCATTTTGATACAAACGGTCAGAGGAAAGATAAAAAAAGAAGAATTAGGTGTTTGTGCGGCCCATGAACATCTGATTATTGATCTATCAAAAATAAAAAAAGATCCGGACACCATTTTGGACAATGAAGAAGAGGCGGCTGCCGAATTGAAACGGTTTTTTCAAGCCGGCGGCCGCTCCTTGGTCGAATTGACCAATGATGGAATGGGCAGAGATGTTTTGCGGTTAAAAAAATTAAGTGAGCTTACCAATATTCATATTATCACTTGTACCGGATTCTATAAAGAGCCGTTTATCCCTGAATTTGCAAAAGGGTGGGACCGGGACCGTTTTGCGCACCATTTTATTACCGAAATAAGGAACGGCGTGAACGGAGTCTTTCCTGGGGTTATCGGGGAAGTGGGAACGAGTTTGAATCAAATCACGCCGTTGGAAAAAGAACTTTTGCTGGGTGCGGGGCAAGCCGCATTGGAAACGGGGTTGACGGTTTCCACCCATACCACCTTAGGGACGATGGGGATTCGGCAAGTGGAGCTGCTTTTCGGGCTTGGACTCCCCAAGGAACAAATTGTCATCGGCCATCAGGATTTAAACCCCAATAAGGAAGAAGTTTTAGAGGTGCTGAGTTCCGGAGTTTATATCGGATTTGACACCATTGGAAAAAACAATTACAGGCCGGATGAAGCAAGAATGGAATTTTTGCTTGACTTTATCGAGAGGGGGTACCATAAACAAATTCTCCTCTCCTGCGATTTGACCCGGAAATCCCATTGGAAAATGAATGGCGGAATCGGATATGACTATGCTTTGTCTCAATTTATCCCGGCCTTAAAGGAACGGGGAGTTACGGATGATATCATCGAAGATCTCCTCGTTCACAATCCAGCCAATGCATTTTCCATAAAGGAGCCTGTGTCATGACAAACCAACCAGCGAAACGCAAATATAGCGAATCCGTTTTGCCGAGTCTGACGCTGGAAGAGGCGCAGCAATTGCAATTCCAATTCGTGGAAAGCATCAGCAGACATTTTACAGGCGATCAATTTTTGTCGTTGGGAGACCTGGGATTGGGGTCCCGTTATCAAAGACCTGAACAGACGGAAAAAGCGGAACGGGTTTTGGCGGATTTTTTCGGTGCGGAAGCAGCAGCTCTTGTCCGGGGTGCCGGGACAGGAGCCATCCGCATTCTTTTAAGCGTCCTCTTATCCCCCGGCGATTCCATGTTCATTCATAAAGCGCCCGTTTATGCGACGACGAAGGAAACGATCCGGATGTTGGGAATCCGAACGGTGGCCATTGATTTTAACCGTCTCAAGGAAATGGAAAAAGCCCTCCGGGAGGACGCTGACTGCAAAGTCTTCTACATTCAGCATGCGAGGCAGCAGCCTTCGGATACTTATCATTTACAAACGGTCATTGAAACGGTGAAAAGGATCCGACCCGACTTGACCGTAGTGGTGGATGACAACTATTGTGTCATGAAAACTTACGGAATCGGGGTTCAGTGCGGCGCTGATTATTCCACTTTTTCCGGTTTTAAATTGATGGGACCGGAGGGAATCGGCGTCATTTTGGGAAAGAAGGAAAAGATTGATCTCATCCATGCGAGGAATTATTCCGGAGGCGGCCAGGTGCAGGGCTTTGAAGCGATGGAACTGCTCAGAATGATGACCTTGACGCCGGTTTTGTTTGCCGTACAAAGCAAACAGGTGGAAGAAATTTGCCGCCAGTTGAATGAAGGGGCGATCGAAGAAGTGGATTGCGCTTATGTCGTCAATGCCCAATCGAAAAACGTTATCGTGGAATTGAAAGAACCGATCGCTCCGGAAGTGATTAAACAAAGCAACCGTTTCGGGGCGGCAACCCATCCGGTCGGGGCGGAATCGAAGTATGAGATTTTGCCGTTGTTTTACCGGGTTTCCGGCAGTTTCATCGAGGCCGAACCCCGGCTGAAAGATTACGGGATCCGGATCAATCCGATGAAGTCAGGAGCCGCCACCGTGCTGCGAATTTTAAAAGAGGCGATTCATGCCGCCAAAGAATCGGTTCATGCTGCCAAGAAGTGAATTTTCGCATACAGGAGGACTGCTTCCATGTTTTTGGATGTGACGGTGAGGAGGAATCCCGAGCTGATTAAAACGGGCGTGAGGCTACATCAATCGGGCAAGATTCCTCCCAACACGTATGTCATCGATTTGGATATGGTAAAAGAAAACGTGCGAAAAATTGCCAAAACGGCCGCCGACTGCAATATTCATTTGTATTTCATGTCCAAACAGCTCGGCAGAATCCCCGAACTGGCGAAAATAGTTGCAGAAAACGGGATAGAAAAAGCGGTTGCGGTCGATTTTGACGAGGGAAAAAGATTGGCGGATCACGGTGTTCGAATCGGACATATCGGCCACCTCGTTCAACCCGGCAAACATCAATGGGGAGAAGTGTTGAGCTGGAATCCGGAAGTGGTGACGGTTTTTTCCTACGAACGGGCCGCCCAATTGTCAGCCGCTGCGGAAAAATTGGGGAAAAAACAAGATATTTTGCTGAAAGTCACCGGTCCCGACAACAAAATTTATGACGGCCAGGAAGGCGGAATTGAACTGGAACAGCTCGCTGATGCCGCCGGCCGGATCAGCCGGCTGCGCGGGGTTAACATCGTCGGCGTTACCACTTTTCCGACCCTCCGGATGAACGACGATAAAACCGGGATGGTGGGAACGAACAATCTGTATACCCTTTTAGAGGCGAAAAAGATATTGGAAGAGAGAGGGATTCCTGTGAAACAGGTGAACGGCCCGAGCGGAACAAGCTGCGAAACCATCCCCTATTTGGCCGAACACGGAATCACCCACGGCGAACCGGGGCACAGTTTAACCGGCACCACTCCGTTGCATGCCTATAAAGATCTGCCAGAAAAACCGGCGATGATCTATGTCACGGAAGTTTCCCACAAATTTAGAAACCATTATTTTGTCATCGCCGGGGGATATTACGGACGCTCCAGAATGAAAGGCTGCCTGGTCGGGCATGAGGAAGATTCCATCCTCAACCGGTATGTGAAAGCCTATCCCACCCGCCCGGAATCGATCGATTACTACGGAAAAATCGAAGCTCCTGCCGATTTTCCGGTGGAAATCGGGGATACCGCCATATTCGCTTTCCGGAGCCAGATCTTCGTCACCCGCGCCCATGTCGCGTTAGTGGAAGGCATTCAATCGGGGAACCCGAAGGTGATTCATTTTGAAAGGAAGTGGTAACATCATGGGCAGAATGATGCTGCTGGTGATCGACAGTTTCGGGATCGGGGCGATGGACGATTGCCGGGACTATGTGCCTTCCGACTGCCGCGCCAACACGTATAAGCATATTCGGGAAGCGAAAAAGGACGAGCTGAAAATTCCCACGTTGTATCGGCTCGGACTGGGTGCCCTTGTCGACGGAAAATCCGCACCGGAAACGAGCGCCTACGGGTATTCCAAATTGGCCCATCACGGGGCCGATACGTATTTGGGCCATCAGGAAATCGCGGGAAGCTGTCCGAAAAAATCGAACAAACGATTAATGAAGGAAGTGCACGGGCAAATCAAACAAGCGTTGGAAGCGCACGGCTATGAGGTCGCCTACCCTTTCAGCCATTGCCGGGTGTTGCTGGTGAACGGCGCGGCGGTGGTGGCGGATAATCTCGAATCGTCCCTCGGCAATATCATCAATGTAACGGCCGATTTAAAGAAAATGACCTTCGATGAATTGAAAAAGATCGGCCGAATCGTCAGGGAAAATGTCGATACCTCAAGGGTCATCGCGCTGGGCGGTCCCTATACTTCCATCGAGCGCATCCTGTCCTGCGTAAAAGAAAAACATAAAGATCAATGGGGCGTGGATACACCGAAGGCGGGCGTCTACGGAAAGGGCTATATGGTTTACCATATGGGTTACGGCGTCGAAATCGACAAACAATTCCCCATGATCGCCGCAAAACACGGATTGAAAGTTTACCGCCTCGGCAAAACGGCAGATGTCCTGCACGGCACGGGTCCTGCCGAACCGATTGTCAATACGACGGAACTTTTGGAAAGATTTTCGGAGCTTTATCGAAAGGAAGAAGGAAACGCCTCCTTTCTGGTCAATATTCAGGAAACCGATTTGGCGGGGCATGCCGAAAATGTCGATTGGTATTGCCGGTTGTTAAACGAAACGGATCAATGGCTGCAGGATTTTATTCCGCAAATGCGCGAAGAGGACATATTGATCATCATGGCCGATCACGGCAACGACCCGACGATCGGGCATTCGAACCATACGCGGGAGTATGTTCCCATTTTCATCGTCGGGAAAAAAGTGAAACCCGTCTATATCGGCATGCGGGAAACGATGGCTGACGTCGGCGCCACCTTATGCGATTTTTACGGGCTGCCGAAAACGAAGGAAGGGGAAAGCTTTTTGGATTTGATTCTCGACCGAAATTAAAAGAACTTTCCTGACCGGCTGAATGCCCCAAAGGAAAATAAGATGAATGCGAAAAAAGCGGCTCACCGGTTCGGATGGCGGGGCATGCCTTTGGCAACCGAACCGGTCTCTTTTTTAGGCTTGGCTGGGCGGATCCCTCCCGGCGGCAATATGGCCATGAAAGAGGCGGCAGGCCGGAACCGGAGATGGGTTTTCCGATGACCCGCATCAAAATTTTTCCGGATGGCCTTTAATAAAAAGAATGAATGTCCGGCATCCTTTTTTGCATCGGAGGTCGAGGTTTCCTATCAAGGGTAGAATGTTCGACATTTTTGTACAACGTTCAATAAAAAGTTCCGCTTGTCAGATACTTGAGTAAAACGTTCCACATGGGGTTTGGTTTTCCCGGCGGATCGCCCAACATTTGTGTCGGATCGTTCCATTTCATAAAAAAGTCGTCCGACACCGCATCGGACGGTTCGTCATTATCAACAATCGATCCATCATTTCGACCTCTCCGTTCATCACGAAAAAAAATTTGACCGTTATCAAAGAAAAAATATCCATCATCCATGAAAAAACGTCCATCACAGCTGGAGAAATGTCCATCATTCGACATCCGCTGCGACCCGGCCGGCCCCGAACGAGAAAGCGGCGGCATCCTGCCGTTCCCGATTTGAACGTTTCCATCGACGAGCCCTTGAACGTGAAAACGGCGGCATCCTGCCGCCTTTTTGCATGCGGGGGCGCATAATTATTCGAAATTTTGTCAAATTGAAACAGCGCAAGCGAAGCGTTTACAATAGGCGTGGGAGGGAACAGCATGGAAAAGAAAATCGCCATCGTCGGGATGCCGATGAGTTACGGCCAGCCCCATCCCGGCGTCGCTCTCGGTCCGGATGCCGTCCGCCACGCCGGTTTGACGGAAAGATTGCGGCAGCTCGGCCTTGCCCCGGAGGACATGGGGAATATGGAAATCGGTACGGGGGAAAGAACCGTAGACACGGAGACGGGAATGAAAAATCTGCATCAGGTGGCTGAAGCCTGTGAACAATTGGCCGCCCAAGTGGACCACCTCTTCGGGCAAAATTTTTTCCCGCTCGTCCTTGGCGGCGACCACAGCATGGCCATCGGAACGATCGCAGGAGCGGCTAAACATTTCCGGAATCCGGGCATCCTATGGATTGACGCCCACGGGGATTTGAATACCCCGGAGACTTCCCCTTCGGGAAATATTCACGGGATGCCTTTGGCCGCCAGTTTGGGGCTGGGGGCGGAGCCGCTGATAAATCTGTACGGTTCCGCGCCGAAAATCCGCTTTGAAAACATCGTTTTAATCGGCATCCGGGACTTGGATGAGGGAGAAAAAAGGCTGATCCGGGAGAGAAAGATCAAAGCCTATACGATGCATGAGATTGACCGGGCCGGAATGAAACGGGTGATGGAAGAGGCGATCGCCTACTTGCGGGAAAGGGCGGACGGGGTCCATTTATCCTTCGATCTCGATTCCTTGGATCCCAGTGAAGCCCCGGGGGTCGGAACGCCCGTGAAAGGCGGACTGACTTTTCGGGAAGCCCGTTTGGCGATGGAAATGCTGGGCGAATCCGGCTTGATCGCCTCCTGCGAATTCGTCGAAGTCAATCCCCTTTTGGACACGAAAAATCAAACGGCCGGCCGGGCGGTTGATTTGATCGCGGCCTTGTTCGGACATATGCGGTAAAAATCTAAACGGAACCCTGCGGCAAAATGCCGGGTCCGGTTTTCCAAATAGGGACCGGCTTTCTCCAAAAGGAACCTGCTTTCTGCGGAAGGCAGGTTCTTTTACGGTGTATATGCCCGCAAGAAAAAGCGGAAGACCGTTCCGCCGGCGCGCAATTGATGAGGATAAAGAGAATTCTCCGGCGGACCGGGCAAGAAATCGGGGGAATTTCCCCGCGGATCCGCGGCCGCAAAAAATCTTCGCCCGGAGAACTCAAACGGCAGAAAAACCCCCGGATCATCCGCCGCGGCCGGGCCGCCGCAGAAAAAACCGGCGGAATTTTCCCTGCGGATAAAAAAAGGAAAAAAGGTGGAAATTTTTTCTGGTAAAATAGAGTTACAGTCCTGCATCCTCCTTCGAAAAAAAGCCAGGAAACTGAAACTTTTTTCGGAGCCGGACGTATGGAAAGTCGACCGCGGGCGGAGGTATCATAATGGAGGAATTGGTCAAACGAAAAATTAAAGAGATACACAGGGGCAACAAAAACGCCTTCGGAGATATCGTAGAGTTCTACAAAGATAAAGTTTTCCAAATCTGTTTCCGGATGGTGGGCAACCGGTCGGAAGCGGAAGATATCGCCCAAGAAACCTTCATCCGTGCCTATATCAATATCGGCAATTACAATATGGACAAGAAATTTTCCACCTGGCTGTACCGGATCGCCACCAATCTTTGCATCGACCGGCTGCGCAAGAAAAAAGCGGATTATTCGCTGGATGCGGAAGTGACCGGCACCGAGGGTTTGACGATGTATTCCCAGATCCCGTCCGCCGATCCGCTGCCGGAAGACGCCGTCGCCTATATGGAATTTCAAGATTTTCTCCAAAGGGAACTGTTGGCCTTGCCGGAAAAATACCGGACAGCGATTATCTTAAAATACATGGAAGAATTGTCGTTAAATGAAATCAGCGAAATCCTCGATTTGCCGGTTGGAACGGTAAAGACCCATATCCACAGGGGAAGGGAAGCTTAAAGGAAAAGACTCCGCCATTTGTAAGGGGAGATGGATGAGATGAGACAATGCCCCGATTATCTTTATGAATACATGCAGGAATCTCTTGACGGGGACATCCCGGCCGAGCATGACCGGGTCTTGAAGGAACACTTGCGCACATGCAAAGATTGCCGGGATTATTTTTACGAATTGAAAAGGACGGAAATGTTCATCAAAAGCCTGGCCAACGTCCATGCGCCGGATGGCTTTACGGACGAGGTGTTAAACCGGCTGCCGAAAGCGGCGAAAAAAGCCCGGCTTAGGCATTGGTTCAGCCATCATCCATTTCTCACCGCCGCCGCCATCTTTTTGCTGTTGATGTCCGGCAGCACCTTCTCGGCGTGGACGGACAATCATGAGGATTTTTCCGTGACGAAACAGCCCGATTTGATCATAAAAAACGATACCGCCATCGTGCCGGAAGGAAAAACCATCAACGGGGACATCGTGGTGAGAAACGGAAGCATCCGGATTGAAGGAAAGGTGGATGGCGACGTAACGGTCATCAACGGCGAAAAATACATCGCCTCCGCAGGGGAAGTCACGGGAGATATTCAGGAAATCAACCAATTGTTTGAATGGATCTGGTTTGACATCAAGAACAAAGTGAGCCAATGGATAAAAATCTTCGATGGAAAGTCGGAAGAGGAAAAGGACTTCCAATGACGCTTTTCATTTTTTGTGACGCTTGGAGTAAAATAGAATTGTCCAAGCGTTCTTCTTTTTTCCAGCCCGAACGGCCTTATGAAAGCCTTGCTTTTATGATATAATGGAAACCAATATGATTGCTTCCTGCTATTATGGGAACCAGTATGATTTCATCCTGCTATCATGAGAAACCGATATGATTTCTTCCTGCAATAGGCAGGAAGCCCGGCCTATCCATACGTATCGGCATACAGCGGTTATTGGAGGATCCACGATGTCTCTGTCAAATTTTTTTTCGCATTCCACCATCTTCGAATACATATCCAGCATCATTGATATATTGGTTGTCTGGTATTTTATATATAAAATTTTTATGGTCGTCCGCGGAACAAAGGCCGTCCAGCTGATCAACGGCATTTTTGTCATCCTCATTTTGAAGGGGGTCAGCGAATTTCTCGGTCTGCACACGCTGCTTTGGCTGATCGACCAGGTCATCGATTACGGATTGTTGGCGATCATCATCATTTTCCAGCCTGAACTGAGGCGGGCGCTGGAGCAGCTCGGGAGGGGGAAGATCTTCACCCGCGTGCGCCAAAAGGCGGAGGAACAACAGGAAAAAATGGTCGAGGCCATCGTCAAGGCCAGCGAATACATGGCGAAACGGCGGATCGGCGCCCTGATCTCCATCGAACAGGAAACCGGCCTGACCGATTATATTGAAACCGGGATCCCTTTAAACTCCCAAGTTTCATCGGAATTGCTGATCAATATCTTCATCCCGAACACGCCGTTGCATGACGGGGCGGTCATCATCAGCAACAACAAGATCGCCGCCGCGGCCTGTTATTTGCCGCTGTCGGAAAGCCCCTTTTTGTCGAAGGAGCTGGGGACAAGGCACCGGGCGGCCCTCGGCATCAGCGAAGTCACCGACAGCATCACCATCGTCGTCTCCGAGGAAACCGGAAAGATTTCCCTGGCGAAAAACGGCGAACTGCATCGGGATCTATCCTTGGACGCACTCCGTGAAATGTTGAGGAATAAACTGAATAAAGATGTGGAACCCCAAGCGACGCCAACTATTTGGAGCAAGTGGGTGAAGAAAAATGGATAAAATATTTGGAAGGCTGATGGAAAGCAAATGGTTCATCCGGATCTTCGCTTTGGTGATCGCAATCCTGCTCTATTTGTCCGTATCCGTGGATCAAAGGGGGTCCAATTACAGCGCCGGCAGCAACAATTTCTCGACGACGGTCGAGGATGTTCCGGTGGAGGCGTATTATGACCAAGAGAATTTCGTCGTGACGGGCCTGCCGGAAACGGCGGACGTTCATCTGGAAGGAAATTCCAGCATCGTGCAAATCACGAAAAGTCTGCGGGATTTCACCGTCTATGTGGATTTGACCAACGCACCGATCGGCATTCAAAAAGCGGAACTGAAAGTGAAAAACATCTCGGATAAGTTAAAAGTTCGAATCGATCCCGCCGTGGTCACCGTCAATGTCCAGGAAAAGGTGACAAAAGAATTTTCCGTGGAACCGGAATTCAACAAAAATGCCCTGGAGGAAGGATATACGGCGGAAGAACCGCTGGTCGAACCGGGGAAAGTCAGCGTTACGGGCGGAAAGGACGTCATTGACCAAATCGCCTACGTCCGGGCGGTCGTCAATGCCGACGCTCCGGTGAACGAAACATTTACCCGGAAGGCGGACGTCCTGGTGCTGGACAAAAACATGAACAAACTGGACGTGATCGTGGAGCCGAACCAGGTTTCCGTCACCGTTCCCGTCGCCAGCCCCTCAAAGACCGTCCCGGTCGTCATCAAGCAGACCGGTTCGCCGAAAGAAGGAATTATTATTAAAAGCATCGAACCATCTATAAGGGAAGTCATCCTGTTCGGAAAGAAGAAGGTGTTGGATGAAACGCCAAGCATTGAAATCCCGATTGATGTGAGCAATATTGAACGGGATACCAAGATCAACATTCCCATCAAGCTGAGGGAGGGGATTACGGCGGCATCGCCGGAAACAATCACCGTCCATATATCCGTTGAAAAAGAGGAAACGAAGGAAATCTCCAATATACCGATCCGTTATAACGGGCTGGCGAAGGGTTACGGGCTGTCTTTCGTTCAGCCGGTCGGCGGGGAAACATCCCTCACGGTCAAGGGTCCCGCCCATGTTTTGAAAGATCTCCAGGCGGATGATTTTGAATTGTTCATCGATGTGAACGGTTTGACGGAAGGCAGGCATGAAGTCGACATCCAGGTGGAAGGGCCTGAGGATGTGAAATGGGAGCTCGTTTTGAAGACGGCCATCATCCAAATCGCGAAAACATGAGATGGAAGCGAAAACCGGATAAGCTTTTGAAGCATTTCAACAATGGCATGGAAAAGGAGAGAAACTGAATGGGTAAGTATTTTGGTACTGACGGAGTTCGCGGAGTCGCCAACAAAGATTTGACGCCGGAATTGGCATTTCGTTTGGGCCGGTTCGGAGGGTACGTCTTAACGAAAAACAAAAAAAGGCCGAAGGTTTTGATCGGCAGGGACACGAGAATTTCCGGGCTCATGCTGGAAGGGGCCCTCGTTTCCGGCCTGTTGTCCATCGGCGCGGAAGTGATGCGCCTGGGCGTAATCACCACTCCGGGGGTGGCCTATTTGACCAAAGCGCTGGGGGCGGAAGCGGGGATCATGATTTCCGCCTCCCACAATCCGGTGGAAGACAACGGCATCAAATTTTTCGGTCCGGACGGATTCAAGCTTTCCGACGAGCAGGAAAATGAAATCGAGGAGCTGCTCGAAAGAGGGGAAGACAATCTGCCCCGCCCGATCGGGAAGGATCTCGGACAAGTGATCGATTACTTCGAAGGCGGGCAAAAATATATCCAATACTTAAAACAGACGGTGGATGATGACTTCTCCGGCTTACATATCGCCTTGGATTGCGCAAACGGCGCGACCTATTCCTTGGCCAACTATTTGTTCGCCGATCTGGACGCGGATCTTTCCACGATGGCCGCATCCCCCGACGGACTGAACATCAACGACGGGGTCGGTTCCACCCATCCGGAAGCGTTGGCGGAATTTGTCCTGGAAAAGGGAGCCGATTGCGGCCTCGCCTTCGACGGCGACGGCGACCGGGTGATCGCCGTCGATGAAAACGGGGAAATCGTGGACGGCGACCAAATCATGTATATTTGCGGCAAATATTTGAAGCAGCAAGGCCGGCTGAAAAACCATACGATCGTGTCCACGGTCATGAGCAACCTCGGATTTTATAAGGCGTTGGAACGGGAAGGGATCGTCAGTGTCCGCACGCCGGTCGGCGACCGGTACGTGGCCGAAGAGATGCGGAAGAACGGATACAATCTCGGGGGCGAACAATCCGGCCACATCATCTTCTTCGACTACAACACGACCGGCGACGGCATGCTGACCGGCCTGCAGCTGGTCAACATCATGAAACAGACGAAAAAGCCTTTGTCCGAATTGGCGAAGGAAGTGAAAAAATATCCGCAAAAACTGGTCAACGTAAAGGTCACGGATAAAAATAAGATCATGGAAAACGAACGGGTCAAACAAGTCATCCGGGAAGTGGAACAAGAGATGGGAACAGACGGCCGGGTATTGGTCCGGCCCTCCGGCACGGAACCCCTGATCCGGGTGATGGTCGAAGCCAGCACGAATGAAGCGTGCGAAAAATTTGTCAACCGCATCGTTCAAGTTGTCGAAGAAGAAGCGGGAACAAACGAATAAAAGGGACGGGAAGCCGCCTGAAGGGCCCTCCGGGAAAGCAGGGCCTTTCAGGCCGTTTTTTTATATATCGGCAACCTTTTTCCGGTTTAAATATCGATGCGGGTCCGCAGGAAAATTTTCCTGCGGCGGAGGGAGCTGCGCTGGCCGAATCCTGCGGGGGTGAAAAGATGCCCTGCGGAAAAGATGCCCAGTAGGGCACGAGCCGTACCGGCCGGTTTGGCGGGGTTGTCCTGCGATGACGGGAGCCGTGCGTCCTGCTCCTTGTTGGAATGAAGAAAATTTTTTCGGTGATAGGTGTCGTTCCCGCCCCCTTCTGGAAGAAAGAGGATGTTTTATGGCGATGGCCGCCCCGGTCCCCGTCCTTTTGGCCGTTTCAAACTCCCGGTTTTTCCCGCTTTCTTTCCGCTTTCGCTTTCGATTTTATTTTCAGGACCGGCCGTTCCCCCTGACCCCTTCCCCGCAAAAGAATATACTAATTAAAAGCGGTTTTTTCCCTTTTGCAACGGAATTTTGGGAGAAAAACAATCCGGCTCCAACGAAAAAGGGCGGGGATGTTATTGCCACGAATGTGAAAATTATTGGAGAAAACAATCCGGCCCCAACTCCTCCGTGAAAGGTCGGCATCCGCGCCGGA
Organism: Caldibacillus debilis DSM 16016; assembly: GCF_000383875.1. NCBI lineage: Bacteria > Bacillati > Bacillota > Bacilli > Caryophanales > Bacillaceae > Caldibacillus > Caldibacillus debilis. Next base: position 39,557 of record NZ_KB912916.1, read on the forward strand.
AAATAGGACGGAACCTACACAGGCATTTTGGAAAGCATGGACAGCGGCGAAAGGGGAAGGGAGCCCGTCGGCGAAATGGTCCGAAGCCAATTTCCCGATCATGGGGCGGACGCAAGACCGGCTGCGGCCGTCATTCATCCGGAAAACCAGGCTTTCCGGCCAATGCAGGAACCTCGCCACAGCCCCCCTTTATCCGCAACAAAAGGCTACCGGCGGCGGATTGGGACGCCGCCCTATTGACGGGGGAAAAACAACTGTTATAAGATTAATTTGCTTTTAATTTTTTCCGGAAAGGAGGGCAGTTTTTCATTTTTTTCAAGCGCCAGAACTAGGCCCTGGGACGTGCAGGGGCTTAGTTGACGAGGTGGAGGTTTATCGAGGTGTTCGGCGGATGCCTCCCGGCTGTGCACACGCAGTCGAGAGCCATCTTCCCAAAACATTAAGGCGACTTAATGGACAAAGGAAGATGGAAGGTGTGCGAACGAAAACACCATACGGAGATAAGGGGGCAAGATTGCTCCCTTAACGGCTTCTTGTCCCCCTTATGACAAGGAGGAAAGAAGTATGTGCGGAATCGTCGGTTACATCGGAACGGATGATTCGAAAGAAATTTTGCTGAGAGGCTTGGAGAAGCTCGAATACCGGGGCTATGACTCGGCGGGGATCGCCCTGTTAAATCAGGAAGGCATCCATATTTTCAAAGAAAAGGGGCGGATTCAAGATCTGCGCCGGGTGGTCGACCCCGCCATCCAAGCCGGCGTCGGAATCGGGCATACCCGGTGGGCGACCCATGGAAAACCGAGCAAAACGAACGCCCATCCCCATCAAAGCGCCTCCGGGAGATTCGTCATCGTCCATAACGGGGTGATCGAAAACTACGAGCAGTTAAAGAACGAATATTTGGCGGATGTGCCGTTACAAAGTGATACGGATACGGAAGTGGTCGTGCAGCTCGTCGAACGTTTCGCCAATGAGGGGCTTCCGGCATTTGACGCTTTCCGCCGGACGTTGAAGCTGTTGAAAGGTTCCTACGCCTTTGCCTTGCTGGATAAGGAAGACAAGGAGACCATTTATGTGGCCAAAAATAAAAGCCCGCTCCTTGTCGGACTGGGCGACGGCTTCAAGGTGGTCGCTTCGGACGCGATGGCCATGCTGCAGCTGACGAACCAATTTGTGGAGCTGATGGATCAAGAAACGGTCATCGTGCGGAAAGATCACATCGAAATTTACGCGTTGGACGGGACGAAAATCGAGCGAAAACCGTTTACGGCCCAGCTGGATGCCTCCGATATCGAAAAGGGGACGTATCCGCATTATATGTTAAAAGAAATTGAGGAACAGCCTTTGGTCATCCGCAAAATCATCCAAGCATACCGGAACGAACGGGGGGAACTGGCCGTCGATCCGGAAATCCAGCGGGCGCTCCATGAGGCGGACCGGATCTATATCATCGCCTGCGGCACGAGTTACCACGCCGGATTGGTCGGAAAGCACTATTTGGAAAAACTGGCGAAAATTCCGGCCGAAGTGCATCTGTCCAGCGAATTCGCTTATCAAATGCCGCTTATTTCCGAGAAACCCTTGTTCATCTTTATTTCCCAAAGCGGGGAAACCGCGGACAGCCGCGCCGTCCTGGTGAAAGTGAAAGAGCTCGGCTACCCGGCGCTGACGATCACCAACGTGCCCGGCTCCACCCTGTCCCGGGAAGCGGACTATACCCTGCTTTTGCATGCCGGACCGGAGATCGCCGTCGCTTCGACCAAGGCATATACCGCCCAGCTGGCCGTTCTTGCCGTGCTCGCTGAAGTGATCGCCAAAAGCCGTTCGCGGCAAAGCGGCGTGGATATGGCCCGGGAACTGGGCATCGTGGCCAACGCGATGGAAACGGTATGCGGAAGCAAGGACGAATTTGAACAGATCGCCCGCGAGTATTTGGATTCCGCCCAGAACGCCTTCTTCATCGGGCGCACCTTGGACTATGCCGTTTGCCTGGAAGGCGCGTTGAAGCTGAAAGAAATCTCTTATATTCACGCGGAAGGCTTTGCCGCCGGCGAACTGAAGCACGGCCCGATCGCTTTGATCGAGGACGGCACGCCGGTTTTCGCCCTGGCCACCCAGGCCAGCGTCAACTTGAACATCCGCGGCAATGTCAAAGAGGTCGTCGCCCGGGGCGCAAATCCGTGCATCATCTCCATGGACGGCCTGGTCCAAGACGGGGACCGGTTCGTCCTGCCCGAAGTCCATCCGTTACTGACACCTCTTATCTCTGTCATTCCTTTGCAATACATCGCCTACTACGCCGCCCTGCACCGCGGCTGTGACGTGGATAAACCGCGCAACCTGGCCAAATCGGTGACGGTGGAGTAGGTGGAGGAAAAAATTTATAATGTTGTAGAAAGCTAATAAATCCCGTCCCGGGAAAATAAAATCTGTCCGGGGACAATAAAAAATGTCCAAGAAGCCGAGCGTGGTAGGGGTTTGCCCTGATCCATGCTGGGCTTCTTCTTTTGTTGAAAGTGATACAGGGGAAAGGAAAGAACATTGGTATAACAGGCAATTTCCCAATATCCCCCACCCCGCTATGTTCCGATTGAGGTGCACTCAAAATATTTTCCTGGACATTTCCCAACGTTCCATTTCCCTAACCCCTTCTCCCAGATCCCCTAATTTCTTCCCATCAGACGGACACTTTTTATTTTTCTGCTTTTTGGTTCCAATTGGTTCCTCAAGCCTGAGAACCCTTGCGGCTCTAGGAAAGAGAGGGTTTGAGGGGGAGGGGAGGACAGGAATTATTTTCTCTTGACATCGTAGGATATCAATATGGGAAGTTTACGTTCCGTTCGGTTTGATTGCTTAGAGGGGGCAGGGGAAAAGGATTGTCACATGGGATACCACAATAGCTGGCTTACCTTTTCGGGTTTCGTGGCGATGAATGGCCACCGCATCTTGAGGGCGTCCTCACGATGATTCCGTTTGCCCATGTGCTTTTTCACGTCTGACTGGGCAATTACATAAAATAGTCGCAGATTCCGCAATCCAAGCGTGAGGAGCGTGAACGCCATTGAATCCGAATTACGCCCATTTGTATATTCCCACGCAGTGGCCCTATCCGATGTCCTGTTACTGCCCCCCTTATTATGACGGGTGGAACTGGCCGCCGTATGCTTACGGGATGCAACAACATGTAAGGAATGACAGGATTCCTCCAATCGAATTGAGAGATTACGGCGGAAAACCGTTTGTTGTCAATATTGAGAGAGCCGCCGAGCAAAATCAAAATTACCGAACCGCATTATGGACAGGAAAACATTTGCAAGTGACGTTGATGAGCATTGAGGTAGGAGGAGATATCGGACTGGAAGTTCATCCGAATGTGGACCAGTTTATTCGTATTGAACAAGGACAGGGACTTGTGCAGATGGGAAAACGAAAAGACCGGCTGGATTTGGAAAGAAGCGTGTCCGAAGATGACGCCATCATGATTCCAGCTGGGACGTGGCATAATGTGACCAATACAGGGCATGTTCCCTTGAAGCTGTATTCCATTTATGCTCCGCCCGAGCATCCTTTTGGCACGGTTCACAGGACGAAAGCCGAGGCCATGGCCGCTCATCGGCAATGGACAGCGTCGTTCTGACACCAAAGCACAAAAAGGCTGACGTGAACCAACGTGTCGCAGATCTCCCGAACTGGGTTGATCTGCGGCTTTTTTTAAAACAGGATAGAGATGGCAAAAGCTCCGTTTGCATGAAAACTTTGCTACAGAGGCTTCTTCGATGAACAGGGGAATGTCAGCGCACACCGGTAGATTGGCCCGATTACCTTTCGCCTTGCCCTCATTAGTTTCCTGCCACAAAAATTGGCAGTTAAGTTCAGTTCGGTTTGATTGCGTAGAGGAGGAAGGGGAAAGGACACGAAACTTCCAGGAATGCCAGGCTGACTTTATCATTGGCATTCGCCAGCAACCATAACGTGATAGTGTAAAAAATGGATATTTGAAGAAACGAGGGGACGGTTTTGAAGGACAAAAATCAGAACGGATTCGGGGCAGGCATTTTCGATTGCTTGGTATGTTTTTGTCCATTTTTCTAGCCATTGCTGCAACCCTGTGGTTCACCAGAGACAATTTATTTTACTAGTTTAATTTCTCCAATATCGGGTTTTCGGTTGCGGCAACCGCGATTTCAATTGCCGGGCAAACGTCGTTTTGCCGCTGTAGATTTTTCCGACTGTTGTCCCACCCGTCTGCTCCTCCGCCTCTTCCTCGCGAGCTGTCCATTGGACGCCGCTCTGCTTAAGAAGGGTCAAGATTGGAAAATCTATTACAGAAGGGGATTGAAGGGGAAAGGGGAGGGGCGACCGTCCCAATGGCACGCATTTTTTGTTACAATAAATAGGAGAGTCGGCATCAAAGGATGGTAGAGAACATGGGAAGAAGGCACGTCTTTACAAAAACGGAGCTGCTGGACCAAACCAAACAATTGCTGCTGGAATACGGTTATGAAGGTTTTCAACTGAAAATGTTGTCGGAGCGCCTGGTTGGGGCAAGAAGCACCATTTATCAATATTATGCCAACAAAGAAGAAATCGTGGCCGCTTGTCTGAGACGGGTCATGGAGGACGTGCTGCATCAAGCCAATGCGGTGGACGAGACGGACTGCATGAAAGCGCTGCAGCAATTGCTGACGATCTATCTGAAAGAGGCGGGTTTTCACCAAATGCTCGGGTTCGTCCACAAAATCAATAAAACCAATTCTCCCGCGACGGCGCGAGATCTTGAGTTCGTCGAGCAAGCACATTTTCTTTTAAAAAATCAACTGGAGCGACTGTTTGTCCGGGCGCGGGAAGAGGGCCATGTCAAACCGGACATTCCGCTTTCTGCCGTGATCGGCGTCTTTTTGAACCTGATCAATACGCCCAATCTGATGAACATTCCTTTGCCGCAATGGAGCGAATTGTTGTATCGGATTTTTTGGGAAGGGGCGGGAAACCGCTAAGGTTTTTCCGTTTTTATTTTATTTGACACATGTGTCAGATAAACGGTATAATGGCGATGTCGGTTCGGCGCAGGACTTTAAGTCGTTGCAGCATCGAATTTGACACAAGTGTCATTTATTTTGTGTGTGAGGGGAAGAGCGAACCATGTTTCTGGCATTGAAGGAAATGCGACACAGCAAAACCCGATTTCTCATGATCGCCGTCATCTATGTGTTGATTGCCTGGCTGGTGTTCATCCTATCCGGGTTGGGAAACGGGTTGTCTACGCTGGCGGCTTCGACGTTTCTGAACATGAAGGCCGATTATGTCGTTTTTGAACAGGGATCGAGGGCTTCCATGAGCAAGTCTTTGCTGTCCGGCGATTTGGCGGAGAAATTGTTGGAGCTGCCGAATGTGGAAGCCGCTTCGCCCATGGGAATCGTCATGGCGACGGCGATCAAGGAAAACGGCGGCTCGAACGAGGAAAAAGTGGATATCGCGGTGATCGGCATTGAACCGGGCAGTTTTCTCGAGCCGAATGTCGTTGAAGGTACGGGGCTTGCAGCTGATCAGCCGAACTACGCAATCGTCAATGAAACGATGAAAGAAAAAGGGTTCAAGCTGGGGGACACGTTTCAATTGGACGGTTCTTCGCAATCGCTGACCATTGCCGGTTTTGTCGAAGATCAGACGTACAACCACATCACTTCGGTGTTTGTGCCCATTGAAACGTGGCGCAAGCTGGCGTTTGCCGCCCCCGGATCGGACAAGGGGCTCAATAACCCCGTCAACGCGATTATGCTGCAGGGCAAAGCCATCGATCCGAAATTCATCAACGAGCAGCTGCCGGGTACGGAGACGGTAACCCGCGCCGCGGCGGTGCAGGGAATTCCCGGCTACAAAGAGGAGAGGGGCACCATCTTCATGATGCTTGGGTTTCTGTTTGTCATTTCCGCATTCATCATCGGCGTGTTTTTCTACGTCTTCACGATGCAGAAGTCCAATCAGTTCGGGATCATGAAAGCGATCGGCGCCAAAAACGGATTTTTGTGCAAATCCGTCATTTCCCAGGTATTCGTCTTGTCGCTCTCGAGCATTATCGTTGGCATTCTGTTGACGTACGGGACTGCGGTCATCATGCCCCAAGACATGCCGTTCCATCTGGACTTCAAGCTGGTGTTGACGTATTCCCTGATCTTGCTGGCGATCTCGTTACTGAGTTCCCTGGTATCCGTTCGCACGATCACCAAAATTGATCCGCTGAAAGCGCTCGGGAGGATGGAATAAGCATGACTGTGACCAAAGGTTTGCAAATCGTATCGGTATCCAAATATTACAACGAAGGCTCGGAGCGCATTACGGCATTGGACCGCGTCTCCTTGACGGTGGAACCGGGGGAGTTCGTCGCCGTGGTGGGGCCTTCCGGTTCAGGGAAAAGCACCTTATTGGCCATTGCGGGGGCCCTGCTGAAACCTTCCGAGGGCGAAGTGATCATCAACGGCAAACGCCTGTCCAACCTGTCGGACAAACAATTGTCCGATATCCGCTTGCGCGAGGTCGGCTTCATTTTGCAGGCTTCAAATCTGGTGCCGTACCTGAACGTGCTGGATCAGCTGCTTGTTGTGAAGCGGATGGCGGGCAAGGTTCGAGAGGAAGATAAAGCTTTTGCCGTAAAATTGCTTGAAGAGCTGGGGCTGGCCGCGAAGATGAAATGCTACCCGGAGGAGCTGTCCGGGGGCGAGAAACAGCGCACCGCCATCGCCAGGGCGTTCGTTAACGATCCTTCGATCATTTTGGCGGACGAACCGACGGCAAGTCTGGATACGAAACGTGCCCATGAAGTGGTCTCCCTGATTGCCCGTGAGGTGAAAAACCGCGGCAAAGCGGCGGTTATGGTTACGCACGACGAGCGGTTGTTGGCCTACTGCGACAAAGTTTACCGGATGGAAGACGGTAAATTGTCGTTGGCGGAATTGGCGTCAACTCATTGAGGATTAACGAGAGGAATTATGGGAATTTCCAGCAACTACCGGAACCGACGGCCACGGCCGTCGGTTTTTGCTGCTGAATGATTGTAATCTCTCCTCTTTTTGCACCAACTATGCGGACGGGTTTGACAATCTGGGAAAGTTTGGAAGGTTACAACGCCGTGAATGATAAACACCGTCTTGGAAAAAATGGATTTTCCTTTTTGATATTGATGTAACATTGATGATAATGTTGTATAATTGATAATAATCTTAAATTTTTTAGGAGGTTCTTTATTATGTCTGAAGAGATTAAACTTCCAGCCTCTTCGTACGAAGAACTTATCAAAATAATTATGGCTTATGGAAGTACGAAAATTAAGGAGCCTAACTTAGAAGAATTAAGTAAACTTTGCGGAATTCCAACAACAACCATCAGTAGGAATAGTGGCTTTTTGGTTGCAACAGGAATAATTGAGGGAGGAAAATCAAAAACCATCACGGAAAAGGGAAAAGCTTTAGCTAGAGCTTTAGAACATAATAAGACTGATGAAATTTCAAGACTATGGAGAGAGATAATATTAGAAAATGAGTTTTTGAACAAGATGGTTACTGCAATTAAGATTAGAAATGGTATGGATCATCAAAGTTTCCAAAGTCATATTGCTTATTCTTCCGGTCAAAGTAACAATTCTTACGTAAAAACGGGTTCTAATACTGTAATTGAGATAATAAAAATAGCTGAATTAATTGTAGAATCTGATGGTAAACTCATTATCAAAAATCAGACCGATGATTCGGTTAATATTGAAGAAACTAGAATCAACTCTTTAAACAAAGAGGAAACAGGTGTTAATAATTTTGAAATTAATAGAAGAAATGGAATATTAATTAATATCGATATCAAAGTTCATGCAAAAGTAGACGAATTAGATTATTTAGCAGAAAAACTAAAAAAAATCTTATCAGACATTAATAATCTTGATGATTAGATGATTAATAGTCTGATAGAAGAGGTTTTTGAAATGACATTTGAAATATATCCTACCACTGCTGAACATATAATTAATGCCACAGACGCAGTTTTGCTTAAAAGGAATGGGTGTGACGAAAATTTTGTAGCTTCATTTATGGACGTCCCAGATGAAACTGCTAGAAATGCTTTGAGAATGGCAGAACAAATAGGTTTAGTTAAATTATGCCAAAATTTATACTATCCCTTATGTCCATTTGCCACATATCTAGCAACTGGAAACGAAAAACAGAAAGCAATTGTTATCAGATTATTATTAGAACAATATGAACCATATAGATTATTTAAAGAAAGATTAATTGTAACTGGATTTGTCCAAGCAGCATCCGAACAAATTAGAGTATTTTTCGGTATGTCTGCACATAGAGAAGTTATTAAAAACACTCTAACGAGTCTAGGTACATATTCTCAATCACTTCTTTCTGAAGGTGCTGGTCTGTACAGGGTTGCAGAAGAAGTTAGAGAAAGGGCTGATTATATTCTCGGAATGAATGAAATAGTTTCACAAAAAGAACAAGAAGATATAATAGTTAGAAAGTTACTAGGTCCTAATGCATCTTCATGGATTGATCCTAGCGATACACTTGAACAATTAGTGATTGCATATTTAAAGTTATCGGATTCCAAAAACGATCCAAGGGGACCGATATTATATGCTGGGAATGCTTTCGAATCATTTTTAGTTAAATTTGCTGATCATCATAACGTATCCCTTCAAGGAGCAACAGGCATTAATTCAAAGATAGATAAACTGAATGCTGCTGGAAAACTGAACACAAAGCATAAGTTTATGGGGAAATATCTAGGGCATGTTCGAAATGCTTGCGAACATGGTATAGACCCAGAAATAGGACAATCATGGCAAATTTCACAAAAAACTTCTCACGAGTACGTACATTTAACTATGACATGTATTGAAATTATGGTGGATAGTCTAAGTGGGGTTTATAGAGTATAGCTAGAAATTTGTAATCATTTTTTTTATTTATTTTTCATAGTAAAGTAAAAAAATTAATTTGTTCGCACAGCCGTGTATAAACTTTTCATTTCCTTGATTTTTGGAAATTTTTATTTGAATTTTATAATCTGCAAAGTACCATCACGAATTCGTGGTAAATGAAATAAAAAATTTAGGCGAGTAATATTTTTTTCCTAGTATTTGTCTTGGCTTTCTCTTTCGTGACTCAGTGACGTTATCATTTTTCAAAACGCAAGAGAAATGCCCTTCCGTTTGCCGGGAAGCCATGCTCTTGCAGGGACCGGATATTCCACTGGAGATTCCGACAACGGGCAATCGAACCTGCGGTCATGCTGCAGGCCGGTGTACACTCCGGTGAGTGTTCTGCCAGTTACATGTGACCGCAATTGAGAGCGATTACAGATACAGAGGAGCAAAGAAAGATGCCGTAGGGGGCTGCTGGCCAAATTGGCGTTCCCGCGATGCAGCGGCAGCGTGCTGGAGCGCTGCGCTACAGGGACGGCAGTGCATTTTCGGAAAAGGCGCAGTAACCGCAAGTAAAGTTTCAGTAAAGCCGCAGGGCAGTCTCGGCTTCGGCGGAGCGGAACGCAGTAAACTTAGTAAACGCAGTAACTTTCAAAATACATATCTCTTTGCGCATACACGCACACATATGTATATATATTTGTATGTTTACTAATTTTATTACGTTTACTGCGTTCCGTGTACAGCGAATCAGAAGCATGCATGCAATTTTACTTGCAGGTTACTAACGTTTACTGAACCACGGCGGGACGGAACTTCGAACACCGGTACGCCTGCCCGCGCCCGGCCTATAGGCCCGACGACGAATCCCCAAGGTCACGTAATGCCAGTGCAGCCTCCCTTGCCCCGTGGCGTCCCCTCCGCTCAACACCTGTCAGTGCGCTACTGGAAGCCGCGGCCTGTCGATGCCGCGCGCACAGTGCGTACGTCGACCTGGTAGCAGAGAAGGGGAGGGTGTATGCCCTGCCGTTGTATGCCGAAGCTGCCCCTTGCAACCGGAAACCGCACCAGTATGAATGCGCGGGGGACTACTTGCAAACAACGCAAACAAAAGGCAGTACGGTCGTACCTCTGGGATAGTAGCTTGCAGCCGGGCAGAAGGCTGGGAGAATGCCCGCCCGCAAAGGATTCGGCGAGCACCTTCCGACATCTGGAAGGCACCGATTGACCAGCTATGCGGCCCGGTCCAAACGGTCCATGCGACGAACGCCAAAGGTTTTTCATCCTGTAGATGCGGCAAAAAAAAGATACAATAAGGCACAGCGCCCCCCTTCATTCGTTTGGACAAGCTTGGTTCTTAATATCCGAGTCTGTTCAGCGGCGGATAACGATCGCGGCCCGTTTGCGTTCGGGATCACCCGTAAACCTATCAATAGGGTTATGAGGCTTTTTAATTCGTGAATATTTTCGAAGTATGAAATCAACATATTGCATCTTATCGCCGTCGCTGGAGAAAAACGGCTGGATGTCATGCTCCAGGACTTCTAAGGAGTTCTTTCAAATGGTTTTATTCTTATCTTGCACCTAAGCGAACCCGCCAATTTTCTCAAATTAAGCAGGTTTTAGCGTATGAAAGTTTGTCCGGGAGAACGTATCGCAGAGGAATATGTTTTATTGGAGAGAGAAAATCAAGTTTTTAAGAATGTGTTCTTGAAGGTCCAGGGACAATAAATAAAAAAATGCCAAGAAGCCTATGAAATCGTTCTTCAAGACGAATAAGATTAAGATACTCAATAGAGCATGACCTCATGTCTTTTTTAGTTTTCTGGCTTGGAAGCGATCTGATCTTGGGGGATAGGATCTTGTTCTGAACGGTCATCAACTGTTCTGTGGTATTGTCCGTTTCGATCGTTTATCCCTTTGCCCTACTATGTACACAGCTAATTTATCCCGTCCTCCGAAAATCAAAACGCGAGCGTGGGAGGGGGTTGCCCTGATCCATGCTGGGCTTCTTCTTTTGTTGATAGCTATACAGGGGAGAGTGGGATAGGAACGGGTGCTGATCTTTCCAGCCGTTTCCCAATATCCCCCCTCCCGCTATGTTCCGATTCAGCTTCTCCAACTAATCACCCAAATCATTTCCCTGGACATTTCCCAACGTTCCGTTTTCGTGTTCCCTTTCAACTTTTTTCCTAAACGACGGACATTTTTCCTTTTCCTGGTACTTTGTACCAAATGGTTCCTCAAATCCCAAACACCCTTTTGCGGCAATGAGGAACGGGAAAAGCTGCTCGAATCGCTAACAGGAGTTGGAGGGGCGTGGTCATCTCCCAAACGATGTCTGTTATAAGGCCACCTAATTGATGCAAGTATTTTCCGTAGTACGGATGGGAACGCAGCCGGCTGTCATCGGATGTTCGAATGAGATATTTGCCATCGGACTTTTCTGGTTCACGAACCGCCTGCTTGTCGATGCGAAACGTTCCATGCTCGGATATTTTTCTTCAAAAAAACGGCAACCTTTTTCAACGACCAAACTGACGGCAAAACAAGTGCAACGCTCTGCGGCTCTAGAACTGGAGCCTTCTCTGAAGATTCAAGGCATCCATCCTTGCCCCTAGGTACACGCAGAAGTATGCCGAAATGCCTCTGGTCCCTTTTGTTATCAAGAGGTCAGAGACATTTTGTTTGCCTATTCGCTGTTGAATTCGTGTTTCCGTTTGGCCACTTGATCGAGCTCAATCCTCCTACCAAATTCAAGTGAAAACAAAGAAAATGCAAGTTAAGTCCATTTAAAGAGTATCTTCAAAACGAATCTATTAAAGGATGAGGTGAATTTCGAAAAACAACTCCTCGCTATTAAACATCCGATATGTTATAAAAACGAACGTGTATAGAAGACGACCGAATGGTGGTCATCAGATTCATTCCAAAGAATACGACAGCAATATTTGGAAGTAAAACAGAACACTTAATCCATACTCCAGTGACATATATTATGCTAGAATATATTTAGTAATTTTATAAAATTCACATCTTAAACTACATTATTGTTATTATTATTGGAGGGGGTTATGTACGCAACTTCAAATATATTCATGGCACTAAAAAAAGTATTGCCATTGTTAGTTGCTACTGTATTTCTTGTGGGTTGTAGCACAAAAAAAACAAATTCCATAATGCTTGGTAAAAAGAGTGAATCAAAAGAAGAAATTTCTTATGGAGAAAATTTGCTTAATGAATTACAAAATGTTTATGAGACACAAGATTTTCCGTACACAATTTTGTTAGAGGTTGTATATGAATTGGAAAAAAATAAAACCGTAAAAGACGAAAATATGAAACAAGAATTGATAACATTAATGAATGATGCAGTGTTAAAAATGCTAGATACAGAAGACCCTGAGAAAAAGGATGAACTTGAAAAAATTTTCTATCCAGATGGAAAGGTGAATATTAATAATATTGCCTACGAAGACTATTTAACTGATATTGTTAAGCAGAAAGTCATTAATGTTTTAAATCCAACATATGCAACTTTAAAGAGTCAAAATTTAACAATGGAGATTCTGGATAATTATAACAATGTAATCAGAAAAGGTTCATTATACTATGGAGAAGATGGGATTTTCCATTATTTGAATCAAAATAAAATTAAATATAGGTTCATTGGTGAGGACTTCGAGTCATCAAGTTTTCTTGTTCTAACAGAAGAGAATATAGTAATAGAGTTTGATTATTCAATGGTGGAGAATATATTTAAAATAAAAGATAAAAGTGGGAATATTGTTAATCCATTTAAAGTATTAATAAGTGAAGATGAAAGACGTTCCGTTTCCAGGATCCTTACTTTTCAGAAAAACGAAGAGGAATTTTATAGATTAATGAGAAAGCAAAAAGAACAAAGTGAAATCAAAATAGGAATGACCGAAGAAGAAGTAATAAAAATACTGGGTGAACCTATAAACATAAATAGGACAATTACAAAATATGGTACTTTTGAACAATGGGTCTATAACCATATGTATCTATACTTCGAAGATGGAATTCTATACGCAATACAAGATTAAATCACTATGGGCATTCTTTAGATAAAAACGGTTAGATGTAAAATTAAATACAACAACAAAAATATTTATATAGCCATAGATAAACCATGTAAGATTTCCCGCGTCACAACCACAAGCAAACAGGGTTTTATCTATATTGCCTCTGGGGCCAAACAGGTTCGAGCCATTGAAGAAGCAGGACTGAAGGGAATTGGGTTCAGGAACACGCAAAATTCTAATGTGTATAGCTACGAAAAGTAAGAGTAGCATTCCTGTTCTCGGGGACTTGATTAAAATATCCTCTTGATTTAATGCAGGGGTATCAGACAATGACCTTGAATTCATGCCAAAGAGACCTATAGATAAATTGTTCACTACATCACAAAATTGATAAGGTAAAGAATCAAAAGGTGTTGTTCATCTGTGTTATCTAGATTCACCGGAAATTCGGGTGGTGGGCATCGAGGGTCCGCTTTTTAACTGCCGGCCCGGGATGCCCGCTTTTTTCTTTCGCCATTTTCCCTATCGTTGCATAAATGCCGGCTGATCTTGGATACGATTTGCCCCATCCTGCCAGGGGCTCAGACCTTCCGGGAATAATACGGATTTTCTTTCAAGTCAATCCACAAGGGCGATTGTTCGAACAGGTGCGCCAGTCGGAGCAGCAGGCCTTCCTTGCCTCTTGCCGCGATGAATTGCACGCCGCAAGGAAGGCCGTCTTCCGTTTTGTGCAACGGGACCGACATCGCCGGATGGCCGGTTAAGTTGGCAAGCTGGGTAAAAGGTGTCCGTTCGAAACTTTTTTCAAAGAGCCGGTCGACAATGCCCATTTTTTTCAACAGTTTGCCGAGATGGAAGGCTGCGGCCAGGCGGATCAAAAATTCTTGTCCCTTTGTCGGCGCCAGTTCCCCGATTTTCGCCGGGGGAAATGCGGTGACCGGTGTCATATAGAAATCATACGTTTCGAAGAAATTCTCCATTTGGCAGGCGGCGGTATCCCATTCCCTCAGACTGAGGGCAAATTCCGCCGCGCTCGTGACATTCCCCAGCATTCCGAGCAGCCAAGTGGCGGGTTCCACGTCGCCGGCTTTCACTTTTTTGCCCAACGCGCCTTCCACGGCCTTTAATGTCGAAGCCACCTCGCCCAAATACAACATCAGGTAGCTGCTCTCGATTTTGTTTCCGTCCACGGGCGCTTCTTTTTCTTCGACGATAAAGCCCATTTTGTCGAGATAGGCGGCCGCCTTTTCCACCGCTCTTGCGCATTCCGGATGGATTTTTGCTCCGATCGGGGATTTTACGGAAAAGGCGACCTTGAGGTTTTTGGGCAAGGGTTTTTCCAATTGGGACAAGTAGGAATCGGGATCATCTTGCACGAAAAAGGCTCCGCCCTTTTCGGGTCCTTTTAATAGATCCAGCATGAGGGCGCTGTCCCGGACCGTTTTTGTAAGCACATGTTCGACGGAGGCGCCTTGCCATACCCGGCCGTAATCGGGGCCGACCGGCGTTCTGCCCCTCGTCGGTTTTAATCCGAACAAGCCGCAATAAGCGGCCGGGATCCGGATGGATCCGCCCCCGTCATTGGCGCCGGCGATCGGCACCATTCCGGAGGCGACCGCCGCCGCCGAGCCTCCGCTGGATCCGCCCGGCGTGTAATCCGTATTCCAAGGATTTCTTGTCGGTCCGTACAATTTCGGTTCCGTGATCCCCATCAGGGAAAACTCCGGTACGTTCGTTTGACCGAGAAAGAGTACGCCTGCGCGCCGCAATCTTTTCACATATTCCGAATCTTGTTTTGCCCGGTAATTCCGGAACAGTTTCGATCCATGCGTCAGCTTCCCGCCTTCGATGGCCTGCGTATTATCTTTTAACAAAAAGGGGACACCGGCAAAAGGCAGTTCCGGATCGATCCTTTCGGCATCCGCCATCGCCTTTTCATACATTTTGTGAACGACCGCATTGAGCGACGGGTTCAACGCTTCGATCCTGGCGACGGCGGCGGAGACCAGTTCCTTTGGATGGACTTCCTTTTTCGCCACCAATTCCCGTAAACCGATTCCGTCGTATGTTTCATAATCTATCATTTTTGCCCCTCCTTCCCGGAGGTTGGTTTAAAGAAGAAACCCCCGTCATTTTCATACATTTCTGCCATTAATACCAATTTACTCCTATTATGCCCGCCATTTTTCGAAATTTCAATCTTTTATCTGCCTTTTATGGGAGCGGTGGGCAATATCGTGATTTGATTTTCCGGAAAACGAATGAAAATGAGCAGGAAAAATTCGCAGGAATGGCGAAGCCCGGGGGAATAGGAAGTCCACTTTCTTCCTTGCGGGAGTTCGGCAACCAATTGGATGCATGTTTACCGAAATTTGACCGGGTTTTCGGTCCCGGAAAAAGAGCAGTACAAAGACCACGCCCTGAAGGCGATCAGAGCGAGGGATTGGGGATTTCGAATGATGGATGGACATGTATAAAAGCATGTTGGATGATCCGGAGTGTATGAAAAAGTAAAGAAATTCCGCAACGATATCTTTGGAAATTGGGATCGAATTGGGGACTGGCGGGAGAGGGTGAAATAGGTTCCGGAGGGAGCCCGGGACCGGCGTGATGGAATCCAGCCATGAGGGAATACTCCTTTCTCGTCCTGCCGCGATTACGCTTGGTTTCCCCTTCAATAGGCGTGCGTCTTCGCTCACTCACCTATTGAAGGGACTCATTTGGCCGACAAGTATTTTACTCCTGCTAACCTACACAAAACCTATGACAGCCCTGACCACGCTTGACTTTTGAATATTTATAATTCCTTACAACGGGATTTATTTTTCGTCGGTATATTATTATCCACAGTCAAACAACCTAATGAAATTTATGTTAGTATAAGATAAAAATGGAATTTTTACTAATGGGAAAAATGTTTTATGATACCGAGGAAAAATGAAAAAAATACAAAACGAGAATCCTTTCCGACGATGAGATGAACTGAAAAAGAAAAGTTTCGAAGAATGGAAGGAATATATGGAGGCGGACAACCGAGAGGACGCCCTCGAGGAACTGGCGGACGTATTGAAAATCATGCACATTTGTTTCTGAGGCGAAAAAATATTATACATATGCAGGAACGACTTCCCCCCGGGATAGCGATACACCATTACGAAATGAAACGAATCCGTGCGTCTTACAGCACTCCGCACGCCGAATTCAAAAAATGGTCAGTCAATAATCTCTAAGTGGGAGGTAAATACCGAGGTGAGGAGTAAGTGGATAGAAGAATACAAGAATTAATTGATTTTACGAGGAAGAAATTCGGATTGGAGAACTACCGTTTACAAAGACATAGGCTGTACCGTGACGTCAATATCTTCAACGAAACGGTTTATACACTTTGCATGGAATGGTTTCCTGCACATGTAACGGAACATGAGGATGACGGTTCAAATCCAGAAGGGACGGCAGTGATTGAGATCGATCTTAACAGCAATAAATTTGCGAGGGTTATTTTTGTAGAGGGTAAATCATATTCGCAGGACGGGATTTCGTTTGTCAATTCAAAGATAAACGACATTATCCAATGGATTGAACGTGAAACAGGACTGAAATATGGGAAACATTTCAAATTACATAAAGAAAGCGAAGGGGAACTTCTATTTAACGCATGTTATGAAGGAGTAGCGGTGTCTCCTGCCGGGTTTATTGAAGTAAAATTTGATCAGGAAGGAAAACTCACATTGTTTTCTTGCCAAGGCCAATTTCCTTCTGAAGAAATGGTGAAGGAGGAAACTTACGCTCTTTCCCTTGAAACGGTGGAGCATTTGGCAAAGGAACAATTAAAACTGGTTGAATTTCCTTCTTATGAACAGAAAAAATTAATTCCTGTTTATGCAGTAGAAGAAATTTATGTCACAAACGATGGAAAGTCGGTGTTTCCGTATGAAAGGATAGCGGCCGGAAGACCGTATTTGAAAATCGATCAAACGATTTATTGGGATCAACCGATCAATGAGCCATTGAATAGAAAAGAGATTCGTTGGTTTGAAGATGTCACAGCTGAACAAGCATTTTCATTCGAGCCAAGTCCCGATTCATTCCCCATTACAAAGGCGGAGCAAGAAAAATGTATGTTCGCTGTCATGGATTTTTTAAGGCGGGAATATCCGAATGATACGGGAAAATGGATCCTTAAAACTCTGCATCGTGATAAAGGGTATATTCTAGCGTCATTAATGGCCAATCGCCAGGACAATCATGTATTTCAGAGAAAAATGACTGTCATGATCGATACAAAGAATTTTCAAGCAGTCAATTACATCGATAATAATAAGTTGTTGTCGGAATTTTTTGATCAATTTCAAACGCTTGATAAAGTAACGATTGATAAAGAAGAAGCGTATGAAAAAATCAAAAAATTTTATGAACTGAAGCCATTGTATTTCTGCGATTTTGCACAAAAACAGTATCTATTGTGCGGAAAATTGGATTGCCGATATGGTGTGAATGCATCAAATGGGGAAGTTATTGACTTAAACGATTTGTAATTTTGTGGAATAGTATCGATCGTGTCCCGTCAAATGGTGTAATATCGATTTCTGCCTTGTGACCCAAATTTACTTCTGCAAGAGCATAGCAGACGTTAAGAGATATTCAATAACTTCCTGGATGAAGACACGGTCCTGTGCATAGCAGACGTTAAGAGAGATTGCTCTCCCTGAACAACTTGGGCCATGGACTCTTGGCTGAAATACCGGGGCGCATTCAAGACCACTTTAAGGAAGTCCACATCACCGTCAGAACCAGACTTGCGCAGAAGCTCTAAAAGTGAATTCTAACGATCGAAGCCAAGGTTTGATTCTCCTTCTAAAGCAACGTCGCGTCACTTTCGTAGAAATCATGCCGTGCCTTCCATTGTCAAGAAGCTCGGTACAATTTTACACCACTGCAGAGGATGCTTTATGGTGAACAAACAAGACTGTAACTATGGATGAGTGGTATTTACTTCCTTTTTAATCGAAGTCAAAGAACAGTTCCGGGACTTATACCGGTCGATTTTTCCAGGAGTTGAAAAAATTCATTGGTTGCGGCGTACCAGATAAGGCCGTCTGAGAGATTGATCCGATCACCATGCCGAGAAAATCTTGACGCATACCCACTTAATGGGTCGTTTTGCTTAAAATTAGGAAATAAGATAAGATAAAAAAAGATTTTTATGGAGGATCGACGATGCAATACGATGCTAAAACCCCAAAAGAATATCTTGAACTGCTGGACGATGACTGGAGAAAAGAGAAGCTATTAATCGTAAGACAATTTATATTAGAAAATGCGCCTGAACTCGAGGAGGGCATCCAATACAAGATGCTTTGTTATGGCAGCGGGTCCTCCAAATTATTTCATTTGAATGCCCAAAAATCTTATGTGAGCCTGTATGTGGGCAATATTGAGAAAATCGAAAATGCCAAGGAGTTTCTGACCGGATTGGATTATGGAAAAGGGTGTATACGCGTCAAAAAGTCCGTTGATTTGCATAAAAGCGGGCTAGAAGATTTTGTGAAAAAGGCGATCGAGACTTGGAGGGCCGGCGGCGACACTTCCTGTTAGAACTGCATGGCTCGAAAGGTGTTCGTCCTATTTATGAACCCGCATGAATCGTCTTTTTATTTGAAAAGATGCACTTCCGGGATTTTTCAGGGGAGGACCGGATCGGATTCGATGGAGCGGGGAAGCCCGCATGATTGAGGAACCGGAGAAGGATTGGAAATGGAGACCGGCGGGCCATTTCACCATTGCGGAAAATCTCGATGCCGGTTTCCGTTACCGGATCTGAGGAAAATTTTTGCAAAAGTAAGCAAACCCATTGGTTGAAATGGAGGAGCCCGGCATACGGATCCGACGGCCATCCCGGGAAAATCCTGACACATCCCGGGTTTTTTCTGTTGATAATCAGCTGATTATTATGTTATTGTAAGACCGACTGTTAATGATGGAGGGTTTCCTTGTGCCGTTTGTCAGACTGCGAATCCCAAGCTTTGAACGGGTAATTGAATACGTTCAAAGGCTCTGCCTGTGCGTAGAGTAAATGGGATTGGTCTGCTTTTTTTGAAGGAAACCTGTTGTTTTATGATCATAATGCGAAAAATAGGGGGGCGAATCTGCCCTCTTTTTTGTTTTTCAAACGATTATTCGACAGGGCTCCGCATCGCTCTGGGTTTGGCTTATTTGCAGTCATTTTGGGCCATGTGGCAGGTTTCGTCAAGTATGACGTTCTTTATCGCGAGGCCGGAATCGGAACCAAGTAAGAATTGTTAAACCACGATCCTTTTTGCTTTCTCCGATAGGTCCATCTTCCTTTACCGAAGCACAGGCAGGGCGCCTGTGTTTTTTATTTTGTCAAAGGAATGGAGGATCTGTATGAGAAAGCAAAATAAACGGAACCGTAAAATTCGTAAAAGCCTGGAGTGGCCCAATCCTTCCGGCCAACATCTTTTGCACAACAAGCGGATCATTCATGACTTGGTTCAAATGGCAAATTTGACTCCGAATGACATCGTACTGGACCTTGGAGCGGGGAAAGGGGCGCTGACGTTTCCGCTGGCGGAGAAAGCGGGAAAGGTGATCGCCGTAGAGTATGACCCCCGCTTTGCGGCGATCCTGAAGAAAAAAGCGGAAGCTTATCCCAATATTAAAATTATCCAGCAGGATATTTTAATGTTTCATCTGCCTAAAGAACCTTTTGTCGTCGTCGCCGGCATCCCGTATGCGATTACGACGCCAATCATGAAGATGCTCCTTCATCACCCTGCCAATTCCTTGCAAAGAGCCGTGATCGTGATGGAAAAAGGGGCGGCCAAACGCTTCACCTCTTATCCTGTGACGAATCCGGTGATTTTGAAGTGGCGGATGTGGTTTGATTTGGAATATGCAATGGAAATTTCCCGTGAGAACTTTTCTCCTCCGCCAAGGGTGGATTCCGCCGGCTTAATCATACGGAGGAAGGAGAAGCCTGGCATCCCCTGCAAGGATCATGACAGTTTTTTAGGGTTGGCCGAATATGCCTTGAAATATCCGCAGCTGCCCTTGGACGAAGCGTTGAAAGGGGTGTTTACCCCTCCGCAAATCACCCGCTTGGTCCAAAATCTCGGTGTTGATCGAAAGATGGCCGTTTGTTGGCTGAATGAAATCCAATGGGCGACCGTTTTCCATACGATGGTCCGTTATGTTCCGCGTCCGTGCTGGCCAAAAGCCAAAAAGTACAAAGACCGCTGATGATCAGGAAGGAGGGACGGTCCGCCGCTCCCTACGAAGGGATGGGGCCGTTCCAAAGGTTTCCGCAACGCTTTCGCCTTTGGGACAGCCGCCGGCGCCGGCAGTGGGGAAGGCGTCCGGCAGGGAGATTTGCGGAAGTTACCGACAACGTCAGTCGTGTTGACCGGGAAAAATTTGGACTGGACCATGGTGGGAAGATAAGGTTGGGGGTGGGGAGAAGGGTTCCGGATCAGGGAAGAAATATTTCCGATATGGAAATTGGAGACTGGCCGTTATAAAAGCACAAGGGAAACAGGCGGACAAGCTGCCGGCGGCAGGTTTTTGACCGGTCTTTGCAGGATCTGGAATGGCAAACCCTTGCCGGCGAAGAGCGATAAGGCGATTGCAGACAAGAAACTCCCAGGGAATTCCCTGGGAGTGGGCGGAGGCCACTTGAAACGGAGGCACCGGTCTGCATGGGAACGGGGGACTTCCGGTCTCCCGTCTTCGCCGCATCAGATGCGGCAAGCGGCTTTTTTATCTTTTTTTCATGGCGGAGACGATAAACCCGCCCTTGAACCGGCGCGGCTCATAGGAGATAATGAACGCCTTCGGCTCGTAGGCTTCGATCAGTTTTAACAGTTCCTTTTCTTTGTTTCTTTTGGTCAAAATATCCAGCCGGTAGCGCCGGCTGTCTCTTCCTTCTCCGACAAAAACGGTAACGCCGTACCCGTTTTCCCTTAAAACCCGGATCAATTCTTCGTTTTTATCCCGAAGATTGACGATTAAACTCGTATATCCGATCGCCAATTTTTGTTCGATATAGTTGCCGATAAACAGTCCGGCCCCGAATCCGGCCGCATAGACGATCATCACGATATAGCTTTGTTCGCCGCTGAAAACGATGGATAATCCGAACACGTAAATGAGCGCCTCTAAAAATCCCATGAACGCCGCCAAAGCGCTTATGTTTTTTACCATGAAAATGGTCCGCAGCGTGAGGATCGGCACATAAATGAGCTGCAGCAGTAATACCAAAAGGATATCTTTTACCATCGCTTCTCCCTCTAATCAATCGAGATCATGAATTGCGGTTTGCGGACGTCCTCCGCCGCATCCCGCCGAAGTTTCCGCCCCCCATCATATCAGCTGATGATCCGGGTTGTCTATAGATTTTTTCACAAAATCATATGGAAATATTGGACATGATGCAACGGCAATGGCCGCATAAGAAAACCGTTGGCCTGCCCGGCCGAGGGGGGGTGGTGCCAGGTACCCGCCGCCAAGCGAAACGTTCGCTGCTGATACGGTTCGGGATCCTAAGCGGCGTTCCGACAGCCGGCAGTTTTGGAAAACTGACGACATGGAATAGCCATAATCAGGATATTATGAAATGTCCATTTCATTTTAGCCAGAGTTGCCGGATTTGTTCTTCCATTTCCTTCAACTCCGCCTCTTTGGCCACTTTCCCGGCAAGATCGGCAATCCCAAACGTGGCGGACTGATGAAAGATCCATTTCAACGGGGCCATTCGAAAAAATTTCCTTCCCGCCCTTTCCGGCAGGAAGATTCCATGCCGGCGGGGAATGTTGTTCCGGCGATAGGAGGAATCGGGAAAATATGTTAAACTATTAAAAAATGAACGGCCAAACTTGCCGTTTGCGGAGGTCAACTGGAATGGCAAAGCCGGCGATTTTGCTTTTAGGGATCGCCCATTTGGAAAATCCCGACAACGGCGATTTTTTGAACCCTGTGACCGATGGGATCTTATCGCCATAAAGGCAAGCGGAGATCATCGAAGTCGGAAAATCGTTAAAAAAATTCCAACCGACGCAAATCGCCTTGGAAGTTTTTTTTAAAGGAAGAAGAGGAGCAATTAAACAAAGAGTACCGCTTCTAATTAAACGGAAATTTTCAACTGACAGCCAACGAAATTCACCAAATGGGATTCCGGATGGCCGAGGATATGAAGATCGGACGGTTACACGGTCGACTGGAACGGAAATTTGGAAAACATCCCCGATGCGGCATCCTGGGCGGAGAAAAACGGTTCGCAGATTTTTGCTGAAATCATGAAGCGGGGGAGAGAAATAGGCGGCCAGGGTGCAGGAATATTTTCAAGCCAAACGATCAGGGAGTTTTTATTGTGGCTGAACCTGCCTGAAAACAGGAAAGCAAACCATTCTGCTCGCCGGCGATATGTTGACCGTCCAGGCATATAAACCGGCATTGAGGCTGCCTTTCTTTTTGGCGGGGCTGGCGGTTGCGGCGCTGGCCGCGATCATGCTGGTGCGAATCCCTTCCGGTTGGAAGGCGGGCTATCTTGCGGCGGTCGCCGTTTTGACCTTGAACAGGTGTACGGGAAGATATTTGTTCGCCCGTAAAAACAAGACCAATAAGATCGGACGGCCGGAAAGCGAAAGATAAAGTCCGTTATGAGGGAAGGGTTTTTCAATTTGAAAAATGTTCTTTAGGCGTCTCCGTATAAACGGCATGCGCAAAATGAAGCACAGGATCAAAGCGGATGCAAATCAATTCGGGTTGGCGAAGGATGAAGTCTGAGCAGGAAGTCGGATTTTGCGAAAAAATTTGAACTTGACCCGAAAAATTGCCTTGCGGCCCTGCCATTTTTTTGTTTAGCATGAGAAGAGCATGGATTCCGGATTGCCGATTTGAAAAATTTTTGAACGGATTTTCATGCGGACATGCGCCGCCAAACTGTGAAGGAGACGAAAAACAGTTTTCCGCGGTGATGGTGAAAGGGGGTGTCTCACATTGAAAAAATTAATCGCTTTGGATTTGGACGGCACCTTGCTGAACCGGAACAGCGAGATCAGCGGGGAGAACATCCGGGCGATCCGGGATGCGCAAAAGCATGGGATGGAAGTCGTCATCGCGACGGGGAGGGCCCATTTTGATGTTCGGGAAATCTTTAAAGATACGGGCATCCGGACATGGGTCATCGCCGCGAACGGGGCGACGATCCATGACCCGGAGGGGAAGCTGTTTTTTTCCGTCCCGCTGGATAAAGATCGGGCAGTCGAAATTCTGGCGTGGCTCGAACGGGAAGGCTATTATTATGAAGTGATCAGCGATGCCGCCATCTTCACGCCGCAAAACGCAAGGGAGATTTTGGCCGTCGAGATGGATCGGCTGAAAAGCGCCAACCCGGAACTGGATATCGAAGAGCTGAAGGAATCCGCCGAAAAACAATACGGGCAATTCGGATTTTCCTTCATTTCTTCCTATCAAGATCTGTTGGATCCTTCGATTCCGGTCTACAATATCCTCGCCTTTTCTTTTGACGAAGAAAAGCTGAAAAAAGGCAAGGAAAAATTCAAGGATTGCCGTGACCTGACCTTGGTCTCATCCGCCAAATACAATTTTGAATTGGAGCATGTCGAGGCTTCCAAAGGGAAGGCGCTGCATAGGCTCGCAACGGAATTGGGGATTCCCATGAGCGAAACCGTAGCGGTCGGGGACAGCCTGAATGACTGCTCGATGATCGCCGCGGCAGGAACGGGGATCGCCATGGGGAACGCCGCGGAGGAAGTGAAAAAAATCGCCGATGAAGTGACCTTGACGAACGACGAACACGGGGTGGCGCACGCGATCCGCAGGCTGCTGCAAGAAGCCGGGGCGGAAAAATAAACATCGCGCGGATGGCGTCCATTCTCTGCGGGACGCGGGCGTGCATTTGGACCGGAAACAGGGAAATTTCCTGGCGCCATTGCCGAAAAACCCCGAAGCGGGGTTCGGCATGGCTTTTTTTTATTTTGGCAATGGGGCAGGCGGGCGTTCCTTTGCCAAAACCAAAAGATCGGGAAGAATTATGTTTTTCTTTTGGCAAGGGATGGGGCGGGCAGGGCCGGACAAGGGAACCCGGCATCAGTTTGAGACATTGCTTCCCTGATGCAAACCCGGACAAAAGGAAGCGCCCGTTTTTGCTCCACTTGTTGGCTCTCGATCAACCGGAGACGGGCGGAAAAGGCGGAGCGGAAGAGGGGAACAGTGAAGGCTGAAAGAAGGACGATGGCCCGAGAAAGAAACGCGTGAATTTCCTCCCTGAGGAATTCCTCCTTCCTCCAATCGGGCGCCAACGCGGGTGGTTCAGCCGGCACCAGGCCGGTTTTTTCCCATTCCCCCGGCCCAAAATCCTTTGCACTTTTTCTATCCGTTGATTTTGTATGGGCCAATTTTATTGGAAAAATCGGCAGCGGAAAAAAGCGGACTGAATAAAGTTTTCTTCTTTGAAACTTTTTGGCCGGCCCCATGGCTCTAATAAACAGGGAAGGGGGATACGGATATGGAGCATCTGGAACTGATCCGAAAAGCGAAAACGGGTGACCCGGAAAGCTTTGAAAAACTTCTGTCCCTATACGGCGACCGATTATACCGGACCGCTTTTCTTTATGCGGGCAACCGGGAAGACGCCTTGGACATCATTCAGGAGACGGCTTGCAAGGCCTTTTTGGCGATCGGGAACCTGAAGGAAGAGAAATATTTTTCCACATGGCTGACGAGAATTTTGCTGAATGCCGCCTATGAATTTCTGCGGAAAAGAAAACGGGATATCCCCTTTGCATCGGTTGAAAAATTTTCGGACGGGACGGAATCCATCAGGATGGAATCGATGGATTTGGTCCGGGCCATTCAACGATTGAGAAAGTCATACCGTGATGCCATTATTCTGTTTTACTATCAGGATCTTCCGATCAAAGAAGTGGCGAAAATCATGAAGGTCCCCGAAGGGACCGTCAAGACCTATCTCAAGAGAGGAAAGGAAGAATTGAAATCCATTTTGGAAGGGTGGGAATTTGATGAAAGAAGGATGGCACCTGGAAAAATATAACGCCATCGAAGTGCCGGAAAAAGAGGTCCGGGAGGCGATACGGGCGGGAATCCGAAAGGCCGGTCTTTCCGTTTCCAAGAAGAAAAGAAGAAAAACAGGCCCCCTCCTTCTTTCTGCGGCGGCCGCCGCACTGTTCTTGGCATCCGGAATTTTCCTTTCTCCCGTCGCTGATGTATTGGCTAAAGTCCCCTTCATCGGCCAATTGTACGGCAATTTCGATGACTTGGTCGGCAAACATTTGGAATCGCAGCAGCTGATCACCCGGTTAAACCAGTCGGCGGCGGATAAAGGGATAAAGGTAAAAATTACCAGCGCCTATTATGATGGTGCCATTCTGGGAGCGACCTTTGATGTCAACGGCAAAGTCAAAGGGAACGGCGCTGATCCGCCCTACGCCTTTTATGAGATTTTTGGCGGCGATGAACGGATTTCCGACAGCAAAGAACTGGTCCGCTTGGAGCCGAAAGGGAAAGGTTTCACCGGCCACATCCAATTGTATTATCCCGCGTCCGATCTGCCCGAAAACGCCACGTTTCCGCTGGCGTTCAAAGCGATCGGCGAAACCGAAGGAGCATGGAAGTTTAACGTCCCGGTGGAGCAACTGCCGTATGAAAAGCTGAAAATGGATAAAGCGGTATCGAAGCAAGGCATCCGCATCCATTTCGATTCCATGATTGTCGGAAAAGCCTCGACCGCCATCGATTACACGGCCATTTTTCCGAAGGGCGGGGAAGAAAACCAGGTCCGGTTGGAGATTTACGATGACGATGGCGAAATAAAATCCCTGATGGACGGCATCGACTTGGAGGTGAAAAAAGAGGGGCAGCAGGTCATTGTGAAAGGGAGGACCATCATTTTGCAGCCGTTGAATGGCGACAGGCCTTCGTTGACGGTTTATCCGAAGGTTGCCCTTGCCGGCGAAGATCCGAATCAGCCTTTGGAATTGGAACCCTTCCGCATCGATTTCAAATAAAGAAGCGAAAACGGCCGGATCCGAACGGGGATTCGGCTGTTTTCTATACAGTTTTTCATTTTTCCTGCAAGAAATATTGGATCTTTCCGCTCACCGAACCTTCGGCCGGAATCTGCGAGGGTATCCCAAAAGCGGCTATCGATGCGAACACTTTTGGGGTACTCTTTTTTATTGCGGCTGGATTACGAAAAATTTGTTAAAATGGTTTTTACTAAAATATTCCACTTATACTTGCTGCAGGATGGTCAGAGGAAAAAAGATGGATAAGGGGATCATCTAGAAAAAATCTCAATTTCTATCCTTGTAATCATGATGATCGTATCGGGCGCGATCGATATGGACCGCATGAAAAACGTCGTCCTTTGAAGCGGTGGTCGATCTCGAAAAAAACGCGATAATTATACATGGTAACGATGAAATCATTTTACAGGATAAAAACGGCATTGAGACGGTAATGGATGATTTCGCCAAGATGAAGCTGAGAAAAAACGGATGCCGGAAGATCTGAAGGAAAGCTATTGGATCAGGATCAAAGAAAAGAAGAAGCTGAAATATGGATTAACCCTTTATGATCATGACCTCACCATCTATTACTTCGATACAAGAAAAACTGTTGGATATGAAATCATAAATAAACCGGGGTTAAAGATTTATGTAGTATCATAGGGTGCCTGCATAGCCGCGAATAATCGCGGGCATAACCCTTTTTCTTGCGGTCCGGGACGAAGCCGGCTATATTTTGAATCACATGATATCCATGGAGAGAAGCCGTGCTTTCTTTCAAGGGGAGTGGGCGGACACTTTATGGAGAGCGCTTTCTCTTTTTTGCCAGTGGAAAGATCCGATCCCCGGGAAAAATTGACGTCAGCTGTCGATTTGTGCCGCCTGGTATATTCGGCAATAATGAGGCAGAGACGTTTTAAGATCATCGCCACCCGCAGCGGCAAGGTCGCCGGCCGATGCGGCGCCGTTTACTCCTTAAAAAAGGAAGAGCTTTTTTAGAGGCATTTAACCATGGATGCGCAAACCGGGGCTATGATGAAACGGGTCCTGCCATTCCCTTTTGGCCCCGCTAAGCCCCCCTGCCCGTGAAGGCGGCCCGCCGCGGAACGGAACGTCCGTCCCGAACGGAAAAGAATATCGGGGCCTTTCATGAATTGCCGATGGATGGTAAATATCCCGGTCCGGCGTACTTTAAGAGGCGCATCCAAGTTTTCATGAAACGGCCAAAGGATGGTAAACTTGTTTACGGTCCATTTTTCTTCAAAGGGACGGCGGATATTGAAGGACGGGACGTCGAGCCACCGTCCCGGTCCGGCTGCTGCCGGAATGCCCCAGACGCTCGTTAATGACAGACGATGGAGGTTATCGATGAGGTGGAGCAAACTGAAAAAACAATTGGAAGATTTCCTTTGTCCTGCCCTGAAAGGCCGTGTGGAATATTGGGTCACGAATTACCGGAAAGCCCATGACCGCCTGGGAAGAGCGTACATTACCATCGACGGAAAGGAAGTCATCAACATGTGCACGTTGAAGAAAGAAATCGCCGTCTTCCAAATGGAAAAAGCCTTGATGGACCGCGGGGAAAATTTTTCGGATATGACGGCCGGCGGAAATGGAGCCCCTGAGCTGCCGAAAGAGGCGGACTTCCCGGAAGAGGCGATGGCGGAAATGGACGATCCCGGCAGGATCAACGAATGGGCCCATCAAATGGCTGAAAAACAGAACCTCTTCGCCCAATACGATTTTTTTGCCGCTGCCGCACAATTTTTGCAGACACCGATCCGGGAATCGCTGAAATCCGGCCATCCCATCATCAAGGGAATGGCGCTTCTTGACCGGAGGGTAGGGAAAAGGACCCTCCTCGCTTTGAAGGATGCCATGGAACAAGAAAATGACCTTGTCAAATTTTTTTATAAGCTGAGGTGTAAGGCGGAATCCATTCAAATCGATTAATTCGGAATGGTCCCATACAAAAATGTTGTTGCCCCTTTCCATTGGGCAAGTCGCGTCCTATTGGAAAAGGGGTTTTTCTTTCCTAAGGACTTCCTGGGCGGCTCTCCCACAAAACGTCGAACCCGAAGATGCTTCCGTTTTCCGTAAAAGGATCCGGGTCCTGGCCTTGCGGGCGGCCGTTTTCAAATGCCGTGCCCGATTCTGATAAACTAGAAATGACTTGAACAAAAAGACTTCCCATTGAAAAAGGAGCAGTTGCGGATGAACAACCGGGAAATGGTACAAAAGCTGTGGAATTTATGCAATATCCTCCGGGATGATGGCATTACCTACCATCAATACGTGACGGAGTTGACATACTTGCTTTTCCTGAAAATGATGAAGGAAACCGGGCAGGAATACATGATCCCGGAAAAATACCGCTGGGATTCGTTGGTGGAAAAGGACGGAGCGGAACTGAAGGGACATTACGCCCGGCTGCTGACGGATTTGGGAAAGGAAGAAAATCAACTTTTAAGGCAGATTTATCATGATGCCAAATCCAACATCCGGAAGCCGGAAAATTTGCGGAAAATCATCCAATCCATCAACCATTTGGATTGGTATAACGCGAAGCAGGAAGGGCTGGGCGACTTATATGAAGGTCTTTTGGAAAAAAATGCCAGCGAATTCAAGTCGGGAGCGGGCCAATATTTTACTCCCCGGGTCCTCGTGAACGTTATGGTCGAGCTGGTCGACCCCCAGCCCGGGGAACGTTGCCACGACCCGGCCGCGGGCACCTTCGGGTTTATGGTCGCCGCCGCCCGGCATGTGCGGGAGCAAACGGGACAATATTCCCGCTTATCCGATGAAGAAGTCAAGTTTCAAAAGTATCAGGCCTTTTCCGGAGTCGAACTCGTTCCCGACACCCACCGCCTGGCGGTCATGAATGCCCTGCTGCACGATATCCACGGAGAAATTGTGTTGGGGGACACCCTTTCGCCCCTCGGCGAAAGACTGAAAAATTTCGATGTGATCTTGACCAATCCGCCCTTCGGTACGAAAAAGGGGGGAGAGAGGGTGAAGCGCAACGATTTTACCTTCCAAACGGCGAACAAACAGCTCAATTTCCTCCAGCATGTCTACCGGGCATTAAAACCGGACGGGAAGGCCCGGGCCGCCGTCGTCGTCCCGGATAACGTTTTGTTCGAAGAGGGCATCGGTGCCGACATCCGCCGGGAATTGATGGAGATGTGCAATCTGCACACCATCTTGCGCCTGCCCACGGGCATTTTTTACGCCCCGGGGGTGAAGACGAACGTTTTATTTTTTACGAGGGGAGAAAAGGATACGGGCAACACGAAGGAGGTGTGGGTCTACGACCTGCGGACGGACATGCCTTCCTTCGGAAAACGGAATCCGTTGACAAGGGAGCATTTTACCGGGTTTATCCGGGCCTATACGGCCGAAGACCGCAGGCAGGTGAAAGATGAGCGCTGGAACGTGTTCACCCGGGAGGAAATCGCGAAAAACGGCGACAACCTGGACATCGGGCTCCTTTCCTTCGCCCCCCTTTACAACCCGGAAAAATTGCCGGACCCGATCGCCAAGTCGGAAGAGGCGGTGGAAAAGCTGGGCATGGCCATTTCTTTAATCAATGAAGTGATCGCCGAATTGAAGGCCGCCGAACAAAGGGGCAGGCGTTGAAAGAGGTTCGGCGCACGAGGCGGACCGGGAGAGTGAAACGAAATGCTCGGCTGCCCCGTAAATTCTTTTGCAACCCTCCGGGTCTTTTTCATCGGAAGGCCATTGATTCTTTCTTCAATCAGGAAAGATGCCGGGAAGGAGGTGCATACGATGGCGGAATGGTCCGCGCGACCGCGGATCAAAATACCGAAGACGAGAAGCGAACGGTTTGGGATCTGATCGGCGCCGTTTCGTATTTCGGATCCGTCCTGTTTTTGGTCGTTGTTTGGGAACTCCTCCCGGCGTCCGTCCCCGCCCATTTCAACGCGGCCGGGGAGGTCGACCGCTGGGGTTCCAAAGGGGAACTTCTCTTGTTGCCCATGATGGGGGCGTTTATCTTTTTCCTTCTCCATATTTTGGAAAAATTCCCCGAAATCCATAATTATCCGAGGCGATTCAATGAAAAAAATGCGGCCAGCTTTTACTTGGCCAGCCGGAAGATGATGAATCAAATCAAAAATATTTGTTTGGCCATTTTCGCATTCCTTCTGTTCGAATCGGCCTCCATCGCCTTGGGATGGCGGGACGGGATCGGCATATGGCTTTTGCCCATTATGACAGCCGCCTTACTTTTTCCGATCGTCATCGGGATTGTCAGGCAAAAAAGGATCAAGTAACTCCGGTTAGGGTGTTCGGGGGGGTTAAAAAAGATCGGGCTTTGCGGACGGTGATCATAAAAAGATCGACCGTCGGGGACCGGGGCGCCGGACTTGGATTCAGCGGATGATCGGCTCGGGGCGTTGCTGATTCCGATCACGGGACCGGGCGCCGATCCGGGCTCAGCGGCATCCCCTGGTTCCTTTTCAGGTCCCGCTTTTTTTGCCGGGAAAATGTGCGGGGATCCCTTTGGGTATCTGTACGATCGTCCCGGTTGATTTCCGTTCGGGGACCGGTCCCGCCCAAATTTTCCGGGGAACCGGCGGCATTTCCATATTGACTTTCCAAAGGGAACGATTATAATAAAAAATAAATTATGAATAATTTCACATCTTCAAAGACCATGAAGGGGAAAAGTAGGATTCGGCCATTTTTCCCAGAGAGCTTCGGCAGGTGGAAAGAAGCAAAAATGCGAATCCGAACAATGGCCCCGGAGTTGCGTGCTGAACGCGGCCGTTTTTTCGGCCGTCAGTAGGTTCCGACGAGCTCGGTACTCGTTACAACTACCGCAGTATGAAGGCGCGATGCCGCAAGCGTCGATGCCGTAGTACTGGCTGAGGCCGTCTTGCGCGAGCGGGCGGTGAAGTAAGGTGGTACCACGTGAGCCCAACCACGTCCTTATCGTTTGATAATGGCGTGGTTTTTTTATTCCGCGCAAAGCTCGGTCGCCCGCGGGGCATCCGGGCTTTTCCGGAGGGTTCAAAGATTTGTCGACAGCAGGAGGTGAAAGGGTGAACGGCTTATTGGTGCTGCAAACGGACTTCGGTTTGAGCGACGGAGCCGTATCGGCGATGTACGGGGTGGCCCTCGGCGTCAGCAGGGACATCCGGATCTTTGATCTGACCCACGACATTCCCCAGTACAATATTTGGGAGGCATCCTACCGGCTGTATCAGACCATCGCTTATTGGCCGGAAAATACCGTGTTCATTTCCGTGGTCGATCCGGGGGTCGGCACGGCAAGGAAAAGCATCGCCGTCCGGACGAAATCCAACCATGTGGTGGTGACCCCGGACAACGGAACGATTACCCATATCAAAAAATATATCGGCATCGAAGATGTCCGGCTGATCGATGAGCAGGTACACCGGCTGCCCGGTTCGGCCCATTCCTACACCTTCTACGGCCGGGATGTTTATGCCTATGTCGGTGCCAAGCTGGCTTCGGGAAAGATCGCTTTTCATGAAACCGGGCCGGAAATTTCGCCGGAGGAAGTGGTGGAATTGCCGGTTTCTGAGGCGGTCATCCAGGATGGTGCCGTGAAGGGAAACATCGACGTTTTGGACGTCCGCTTCGGAAATCTGTGGACGAACATCGACCGGAGCCTGTTTTTGCAGCTGGGTGCGCAATACGGGGATTTATTCGAGGTCACCATTGAAAATTCCACCAGGCAAGTCTATAAAAATATTATGACCTTCGGACGTTCCTTTGCGGACAGCCATTTGGGCGAGCCCTTGTTGTATGTGAATTCCCTCGATAAGATCGGCGTCGCCATCAATCAGGGATCCTTTGCGAAGGCCTATCATATCGAATCCGGCAACAAATGGAAGATCACGATCCGCAAGGTGGACGGGAAGAATTGCCAATGAAGATGCACTTATTTTAGTTTCATTATTCAAAAAATTTTTAATAAAAAATCGGAAAAGGAGTGGGAAAAATGAAAAAAGAAGCGTTGTCCGTGCGAACCATCGTTGCCATCGGCATCGGTGCCGCCGTGTTTGTGATTCTCGGCCGGTTTGCGTCCATCCCGACGGGGATCCCCAATTCGAACATTGAGGTCACCTATCCGTTTTTGGCCCTGATGGCCGTTGTCTTCGGGCCCGTGGCGGGCGGGCTGATCGGATTGATCGGCCATGCGCTGAAAGACCTGATTATGTACGGTTCCGTTTGGTGGAGCTGGGTTTTCGTCAGCTTCCTCGTCGGAATCCTGTTCGGGCTCGGCGGCAAGAGGATCGACGTCGCATCGGGCGAATTCGGCAGGAAACAGATCATTGCCTTCAACGTGACCCAAGTGGTTGCCCAAGCGATCGGCTGGTTTCTCGTGGCCCCCGTCCTGGATATCCTCATTTACGCGGAACCGGCCAACAAGGTTTTCGTGCAGGGGCTGACCGTGGGAATCACCGATATGGTCACCGTCGGGGTTCTCGGGACATTGCTGTTGGCCCTCTATGCGAAAACCCGTACGAAAAAGGGAAGCCTTGATGTGGAACAATAAGCACCGGAAACTCCAATGCGTTGCATAAATCCGTCCCTTGCATAAATCCGCCAATCGCATCAGGCTTGTTGTCGAACAACGGGCATCGGAAACAGTCCTTGCGATGGAAACCGCTTGATGCTTGAACAATAAGAATTCATGAAATGCCGGGGCTTTCTGGAAGGAAAGCCCCGGCGCAAAACGTCGCTTGCAGGAGTCAAAAATGAAAAAAAAAGTCATCGAATTTCAGAACTTCAGCTTTAAATACGAAAGCCAAAAACATCCGACGCTGAAAAACATCAATTTGACCATTTACGAAGGGGAAAAGGTGTTGATCGCCGGCCCTTCCGGATCGGGGAAAAGCACCCTCGGCCATTGCATCAACGGGCTGATCCCCTTTTCCTACAAAGGCGAGATCACGGGAAGTTTAAAAATTATGGGGAAGGAAACGAGGGAGGCCGGCCTTTTCGCTTTATCGAAGATGGTTGGCACCGTTTTGCAGGATCCGGACGGGCAGTTCATCGGTCTCACGGTCGGGGAGGACATCGCCTTCGCGCTGGAAAATGACTGTGTGCCGCAAGCGGAAATGCTGCCGATCGTGGAGGAAGCGGCGAAGCTGGTGGACATGGACGGGCATTTGCCGGCGTCCGTCCACCATTTGTCCGGCGGACAAAAGCAGCGGGTCGCATTGGCCGGGGTCATGGTGGACCAGGTCGGCATCCTGCTCTTCGACGAGCCTTTGGCCAATCTTGACCCGGCCACCGGCAAGCGTGCGATCGATTTGATCGATCAGATCCAGAAAGAGAAAAATTTGACGGTGCTGATCATCGAACATCGCCTGGAGGATGTGTTGTATCGTCCCGTCGACCGGGTCATCGTCATGAACGAAGGAACGATCGTTGCCGACATGGACCCGGATGAATTGCTGGCCGCCGACATTTTGGAAAGGGTCAACCTTCGGGAACCTTTGTATATTAAAGCCGCCAAATACGCCGGCTGCACGATTACGAAGGAAATGAGGCCGGCGGATCTTTCCCGGTTCCGGGCGGATACCTGCCGCGAACCGCTTGCCCGCTGGCTGGAAGAGGTGAACGTGGAAAGGCCGGCCTCCGGCAAACCGCCGATCTTGGAACTGGAGCACCTTTCCTTTTCCTACGGGCCCGATGCGGAAACGATCCGTGACGTTTCCTTTGCCGTCCATGAAGGGGAAATGGTCAGCATCGTCGGGAAGAACGGCGCGGGCAAATCGACGGTCGCCAAATGTATCTGCGGGTTCGAAAAACCGGCGTCGGGACGGATTTTGTACCGCGGAAGGGATATTACCGACGAAACGATTGCGGAACGATCGTCCAAGATCGGCATGGTCCTGCAAAACCCGAACCATATGATTTCCAAGCATCTGATTTTCGACGAGGTCGCCCTCGGCCTGTACGCCCGGGGGCTGCCGGAAGGGGAAATCAGGGACCGGGTGGAGCAGACCTTGAAAATTTGCGGATTGTATCCCTACCGCCATTGGCCGATCTCCGCCCTGAGCTTCGGGCAAAAAAAGCGGGTGACGATCGCTTCGATCCTGGTCCTGCAGCCGGAGATCCTCATCCTGGACGAGCCGACGGCCGGCCAGGATTTCCGGCGTTATACCGATATCATGGAATTTTTGGTTCATTTGAACCGGCAAGGGGTCACGATTTTAATGATTACCCATGATATGCACCTGATGCTCGAATACACCGACCGGGCCATCGTCCTTGCCGATGGGAGAAAGATCGCCGACGACAGATGCGTGAACATCCTCGCCGACGAGAAGCTGATGGCGCAGGCTAATTTAAAAGAAACCTCCCTTTTTGAACTGGCGAAAAAAGCCGGCTTGCCGGATCCGGCCAAATTGGTGGAACGGTTTATCGCTTACGACAGGGAGGTGAGGGGTCATGGCCAGCGAAATGCTGTCGTATATTGACCGGCCGTCTCCCGTCCACCGGCTGACCGGCGCCGCCAAATTGCTCTGTTTTCTTTTGTGGTCCAGCGCGGCGATGTTGACCTACGATACCCGGGTGCTCCTTTTTTTGTTTGCCATGGCCATCGTGATTTTCCGGATTTCTAGGATAAAATGGAAGGAAGTCTCCTTTGTCCTGATTTTCATTTTGGTGTTTTTGCTCATCAACAATATCGCCATCTACCTATTTTCCCCGCAGGAAGGGGTAAAGATCTATGGTACGCGCCATGTGCTGCTGGAACTGGGCGGAAGGTACGACGTGACCGCGGAACAGCTGTTTTACCAATTCAATATTACCTTGAAATATTTCACCGTGATCCCCGCCGCCCTCCTTTTCATGGTAACGACCCACCCGAGCGAATTCGCCGCCTCTTTGAACCGGATCGGGGTCAGCTACCGGATCGCCTATGCCGTTTCCCTCGCGCTCCGGTATATTCCGGACATCCAAAGGGAATTTCGCAACATCTCCAGGGCCCAGCAGGCGCGGGGACTGGATATGTCCAAAAAGGAGAAGCTCCACCGGCGGCTGAAAAACGCCTTTTCCATCCTGGCGCCCCTCGTCCTTTCCAGCATCGACCGGATCGAGACGATCACCAACGCCATGGAGCTTCGCGGTTTCGGGAAAAAGAAGAGGAGGACCTGGTACAGCGCCCGCCCCTTTCACAAGAGGGATTTCCTGGCCGTTTTCCTGTTCGCCCTGATCTTCCTCGCGTCCGTTCTCATCACCTTCCATGACGGCAGGCGGTTTTACAATCCCTTTCTTCCGTAAATCCCTGTCCGCCGGAAAATCTTGATCCCGGTCATTTCCAGGCGGCGGGGGCCCGCCTTATCGAGGGCAGCCGTTTCCGGCGGACTTTTCCGACTGTTGCGCCGCGGCGGTTTGCTAGTTTTCCATGAAAATTCCGCCGGTGCGCGGCGTCCGTTTGAAATTTTTAATGGGGTATTCGGATGATCTGGTGGGCATTTCGGTTTATTATCTTCAAATCGTGCTTTTTCTGTACGCTTGCGTACATGTCCATCCATCATTCGAAATCTCACGATCCGCCTGCAGGACGTGGTCTTTGTTACTTGCTTTTTCTGTGGCCGAAGACCCGGTTCAAATTTCGACAGACATGATAAACATTCAATGGATGGATCACAAGATGTTCGGATTGGGAGAAGGCTTCCCTGAACTTTTCTGCGGTATATCCCGCGCCGCCATCGTTTATGGTCACTGCCAGGGCTTTTTCAAAGACGGGGAAAAGTCACCGTGTAAATAGGAATTGAATTGATCGCTGATCGTTTCTTTCCACTTTCCAACCTTCGGGCGGTATTTGACCAAGTCTTCATGTTTGGGTAAAATCCTGCTTCCGGTCCAGGGAACACAGCCTTCCGGAAATGGAAGAGCTTTGCGCCCGCTTCCTTTTACACAATTTCTTGGACTTCATCCTGTATTTTCTCCTTGATAACCGACGGCAGCTCGGTAAAAACCCTCACCAATGCATCCGCAAAACAACGGTACATAAACCGCAATATTTTTTCTATCGTTTTCATCAGATTCGCGGAATCCTTCAGGGGTGCGTAATATTATAAGATAAGGCGCCTCCCTCTGTTAGAGGTTATCTATTGACATCTAAAGGATAGGGAGCCTTCTCATCTTTTGGCTAGTAGATGGATGGATCCGATCCCTAGGAAAATTTTTCACATACTTCTACTCCCGCTCCGTCCTGTGGGGAAAGGTCCTTTGTCCGGCCCGTTGCGGCGACTGCGGTAATGGGGAAACGGGCAAAAAAAGGCGGGAATCCGTTCCCGCCCTGTTAAGGGACAGTCCTGGCGAGTGCCGGTCATTTCGATTTTCTCGTATGGAACCACAATTCGATGAGCAATTCAAAGGCAACGGCCAGCACGATGGCGATCCAGGCATATTTTATGGAAAAGATCATCCAGATGAGGGCGAAGGCGGCGATGGCGATGATCCAAAGGGCGCCGGACAAGAGCCCCCTTGCGGTCAGGTATTCGGGATTGCTGTATTTTTGGGCATAGGATTCGGCATAGCGTTCCATCAAGATTTTTTGTTCTTCCGCCACCCAAGGTTTATGCCGCTTCTTCTCCGTCAACAGGAGAAAACCGAGCACGCAGGCGGCCGGAATGACAAAGGGAATCAATGTGCCGATCGCGGCGAAGGACGGGACATGGTTGGATAAATATTCCGTTATCGACGCGTTCAGGCCGAAGAGAAGGGTTCCGCCGGCCAGGGCGTACAAGAGCGCCCGTTTCCAGGGCATCGGATAATTTCTTTTCGTTTCCTGGGTAAGGCCCAGGAAAATAAAGGCGGATCCTGAAATGACAAGGAAGGGCATCAGGGACGATACGCCGATAAAGATTTTCCCCGTCGCAAAGTAAGCGGTCAAGGCGGAGACGATCCCGAAGAAGAGGATGCCGCCGGCCGTCACATAGCCCAAGGCATGTTTCCAATCCACCTTTGTCCCTGGTTCAATATACATCTTTCCGATTACCTCCTTGCGTTTTTCTTTACTGATTTCATCGGCGATGGCCGTGATGTTGCCCAGCTCTCCGACCGCCTTTGTAAAGGCTTCGTCCTCGTTCATTCCGCTCTTTTTCAGATCCTCGATCCGTTCCATCAAATTGGAAATGATTTCTTCTTTGAAATCCCGCAATTCGGGCGTTTCCTCGTAACCTTTAAACAAATCTTCGATATAGGCATGAATATCGGTTTTCATCCCTGTTCCTCCCCTAATAATTTGTTCAAGATTTTTTTGGTAAATTCCCAGTCGGCCTTGTTCTGGTAATATTGCTGCCTGCCCTTTTCGGTGATCCGGTAATATTTGCGCCTGCCCCCCTGGGTTTCGTCGCCCCAATAGGCGATAATGCAGCCTTCCTTTTCCAAACGTTTATAACTGGAGTAAAGGGTCGCTTCCTTCAGCTCGTAAAGCCCTTCGGTTTTCTCCAGGATCGTTTTATAAATTTCATACCCGTAATGATCGCCCTGCATTAAAATGCTTAAAACGATCGTGTCCGTATGCCCCCGCAACAAGTCGGCCGAAATCTTACCATTCATGTGGACACCTCCTGGATCAAGTACTATTTTAGGTGAATTATTTTCATAATCATATTACTATATCTGTCATAGTAATGCAACAAAAAAAGTAGTTGAAGTAAAAAATATGCTTTCCGGCAATCCTTTGGCACAGAACGGGCATACCCGCCGCCAGCTTTTTCGCAAGGGCAGGAGAAAATGGCAGGAAGCCGATGTCCGAAAGGGGGAGGAGAAGAAAGGACAGGAACGGGAAGAATCGGAAGGGAAGATCCCTTCCGCTGTGGGAGGAGACAGAAGATCCGCTTATGGTAAAACTCAATCCGAAGGTTCCTGCAAAAATTGCATTCTTTCGTTAAACAACGCGGGATAGGATAAATACCCAAGCAAAAGGCTGGTAATCACGGCCGTCGTCAGCAAAAGGAACAAAATCAAGAGCTGGAACTGCACCGCCTGCACGGGGCTTGCCCCCGCGATGATTTGCCCGCTCATCGTCCCGGGCAGCTGGACGAGCCCGATCGTTTTCTGGCTTTCGATGGTGGGGATGGTGCTTGCCTTTATGGAAGCGAGGAGCGGCTGATGGATGGCCTGTTTCGGCGTCCCGCCCAAGGAGAGGATCAATTCCGTTTCCTCCTGCCGGCCCTTTACTTCGGCGGTGAACCGGTTGAGAAACAATATGGCCAACACCATGGAGTTGCCGATCACCATCCCCGAGATCGGGATGATATATTGGGCGGAGGCCGGCGTAATGCGGAATCCGATCAAAATGCCCTGGGTCAAAACTTCGATGAAGACGAAGGTCACCGTTAATTTCCAGCCGATGCCCCTGATGGACGCCCCTTTTTTCCGGGCGTTTTGAACGGCGGCGGCGATCATCAGCGTCAGCATGAGCAAGATGTAAAGAAAATGCTCCGAGTCGAAAACGAACTGCAAAATGTATCCGACCAAAAGAAGCTGGATGATGGAGCGTATAACGGCAACGACCATGTCCCTTTCCAAATCCAGTTGAAAGGTTTTGGCTAAAAGGAGCGGGATCAGGACAAAAATCAGGGCGAGCGACAAGGTTAGAACGTTCAATCCTCTTCCCCCTTCACAAACCGTTTGACCCTTTCGTCGGCGGGCGATCGCAGGAGAGAGATCTCCCCGCTTGCAGCGAGTTCCCCGTCCATCAGGACCCAAGTATAGTTGCCGATGCGGATCGCCTGTTCCAAAGCGTGGGTAATCCAAAGGATGGTTGTGCCGAATTCCCCGTTGATCCGGAGAATCAATTCCTCGATGTCTTGGGTGGAAACCGGGTCGAGGGATGATGTGATCTCATCCAACAGCAAAATTTCCGGGCGATTGACAAGGGTGCGGGCGATGGAAACTTTTTGCCGCTGCCCGCCGGACAGTTCTTTGGCCGGATGATGCAAAAATCGGCTCTCCAGTCCGACAAGGTCCATCCATTGAAAAGCTTCCCGTTCGGAAAGCCGTTTCCCTTGCAGTTTTTTCGGGAGTTCCAAATTATCCATCACCGTTCCGTCCACCATCGGGGCGTTCTGCATAGCGATCCCGACTTTTCTTCGCAATTCCGGCGGATCGTAATCGGCAATGGGTTTTTCGTTTACATAGATCTCGCCGGAATCCGGCGGCCGCAATCCGTTGCACAAGCGGAACAAAGTGGATTTTCCCGCCCCCGACGGGCCGACGACGGCGGTGATTTTCCCTTTCGGGAAGATGCCGGTGATATTTTTTAAAATCGGGACTCCGGAGGCGGAATAGTTGACGCGGTGAAATCTGAGGGCAGGGACGAGTGGGTCAGGCAACACGATCACATCCTCTGAGCTGGTTTTTATTTATATGAAAGGATTTCCGCCAAACCCGGCCGACGGTGGAAATTGGCCAAGGGACCGGGAATGGTTCTTGAAAAGTTGTCCTCCTCCATTGTACCAGCAATCCGATTCCCGGTGAAATGGACGGATCGGAAACGCCCGGGGTTCCCGACCCGGGGAAGAGTGGGGCGCTTGTCGGGTCGGGGAACGTTGACCGCGGGTAGCCACTTTGCAACGATTTAAGACGCCTGTAGTTTCAAATTTTGGGATTGGTTGCCGGTTGGATACTGGAACAAACGGTAATGATCTATAAAGGTTTCCGCCTCTCCCGCATCGCCCGCAGTGGTGAGGAGATTTTAAAAGAATATCAAGAAGGTTTCGCAATGAATACTTATCCAACAGCTTTCTTTGTAAAAAATCTAAAATTTGAACTTGGTAGTAAAGGCGCTATTGGTCACAAGAGAGCCGGTGGCTGCTTGAGTCATGCGGGATGGCTTTGATCGGGCAAGGAACCGCCGGCAGTTGGAACGGGGAAAAGGAAGGGGAGATCTCCTGACTGTTCCGCCGGCAGAACATTTTTTTCCTTCCAGCGGAAGCTGATGACGGCTTTCCAGGGGAAGGTTTTTCAAGGATGGCAGACGGGCGGACCGGTTGAAACCCACCGGAATCCATCGGGTTCTTTTTTGGGAGGCGAATTTGTATATTTCAAATAAAGATTCCTTTCGACCCGAACGATCCTGTCCCGGAACTGGTTCGATGCCCTGCCCGGAGGAACAAATCTCCGGATTTGTTCCAACAAAATTAGTCAGCAAATCGCAAAGCCGGCGGAAGTTCGCAGGGCGGAAAACTTCAAATTTTATCAGAATGGAAAGGATAATGGAAAATTTTGAAGAATTTCAATAAGAAAGCGAAGGATAAGGAGAATCGGATGAAATTAACCGTGAAGAGGCTCTTGGCCTATGGACTGGATTTTGTACTGTTGGCTTCCGTATTGGTTTCACTGCAATGGACGCTTTACCTGGTGACGGGGGGGTTTCCTTTCGTCCGCTTTGACGCCGGGCATGAAATCGAACTTTGGGTACTGTTGACCTTTTCGCTGCCGGTGTGGGGGTATTTTATCTGGTGTGAAGGAAAAAAGCAGCAAACCGCCGGCAAGTTCTTCCTTCGACTGAAGGTGGTAAATGCCGGCGGGGCGAAGATCCGTTGGCGGCAGGCGTTCCTCCGTACTTTGATCCGCCTCCTTCCGTGGGAATTGACCCATCTGATCATTCTCGTTCCGGAACCGTGGTGGACGGTTGAGGTTCCGGAAAATGAAATTTGGATATGGGTGCCCAATGTTCTGATGGCCGCCTCCATCGCAGTCTTATTTGTGTCGAAAGGAAAAAAAGGAATCCATGATTTTGCGGCGAAAACGACGGTGGTTTCAGCCGGCGGGGCCCGGGGATAAACAAACATCCCCCTCCGTATTTTGAAAAATACGTGGCATTACCCCATGAGTAAAAAAGCGACCTGCACCGTTCCCGGCGGCGGGCTGCCCCAGGCGGGAATTTTTCAAGCCGGGGAGTTTAGGGTTTCCTTCCTCTTTAAGAAAAAGCGGCGCAGGGAAAAGGCGCGGGGAGAGGAGGATGATGGAAAAGGCCGGATGTCTTGGTCCGGCGGGAAAGAGACATGCTTGATGAACATGCTATCTTTTGCGAAGCCGGGAACGGGGGGTTCCTCCCTTGGCGGACAGATGGTTCTTATCCCGGCAAGTCCCGCAAGTACGACGGGTTGAAAGAACGGGAGGAACGGATGATTCGCCCGCACCGCTTCCCCGCACCCGCCGGAGAAAAGGGGCGCCGGATTTTCGGGCAAAAACCGACGGAAGGAATGAATAAGAAACATGAAAGTATACAATGTCATCTTCCCGATTTGGCTGATCATTTTTTTGCCGCCGGTGATCATCGTAACGCTGATCGGCAATTTCCTGATCGATTCCCTGGTGGTTGTCGCCTGTTTCCATGCCTTCAGGCTGGCGAGTCCGTCCATGGATTTAAAAACCTTTTATAAAAAAAGCATTGTCAAGGTTTGGTTATTCGGCTTTTTGGCGGATTTCATCGGGGCCGCCCTCTTGCTTTTGACCGGCCTGGCGGGGGAAGCCGTCCTGCAGCTGTCCGATGATTTGCTGGAGGGCATCTTTTACGATCCTTACAGCCATCCTGCCGCCTTGGTCATCCTCTTTGCCTGCACCCTCCTGTCCGGGTTCTTTATCTTTCTGTTCAATTACCGCCTCACTTTTCGAAAATTGATCGAAGATCAAAAGACCCGGTTCAAAGTGGCGCTTGTCCTGGCCATAACGACGTTGCCCTGGACATTCCTTTTGCCGACGAAATGGTTTTATTGACGGGAAAATCCCTTCTTTTATCGGACGAACCCGGCCTGCATCCGCAGGAGGCCGGGTTCGCGCTTTCTGAAAGGGGGGAGGCGGCAAGCGCGGCTCTCCCCCTCCTTTTTATTCTTCTTTTAAATGGACGATAAAGGTTTCCGGCCCGGTCGGTTTCCGGCTTCCTCCCTTCGGTTCGAGGCTCGCCTTGATCAATTTGAAATCCTTCACGTCTTCCCCTTTAATAAAAATCCGGGA
Source organism: Caldibacillus debilis DSM 16016 (assembly GCF_000383875.1). Taxonomy (NCBI): domain Bacteria; kingdom Bacillati; phylum Bacillota; class Bacilli; order Caryophanales; family Bacillaceae; genus Caldibacillus; species Caldibacillus debilis. The sequence goes on from NZ_KB912916.1 coordinate 81,577, forward strand.
AGAGCCGTTGTCGATCGTCAGGAGTTCCCCCTTGATTTCGTCATTGGTATAAATGATCCACAATTGATAATCCCTCGTGCTGAAGACGTCCAGCCCGTTGATCTCCATGAGCATTTCCCGCGTCGTGTCGTTCAGCCAGATCATCCCGTTCATATCTTCAAAATCGGATAAGGGCTGAATGGGGAACCGTTTGGTGTTCGGATTGTGGATGATCCGCTGGACCGGGACTTCTTCATTTTGGACGATTTGGTAATGATCGCTTTCCCGGGGAGAATCAAAGGTGAGCTTCGAAAAAACCGCGGCGATCACGGTGAGGCTCGCCAATCCGGCGGTCAGTCCGAAAATGGGCCGGAACGTTTTGCTTTTCCTCTTTTCCGCCTTCATCCAGATCCGCTCTTTATGGGCCGGGGAGGGCCGGCGATATTCGGCGGTTTTTTCGATCCCCAACCCGCGCCAGCTGTTCAAAAGTTCCCGGCATTCCGCGCACCGGTCCAGATGGCCGGCAATGGCTTCCCTTTCCTTTTCCGGCAATGTTCCCAAAATCCATTCAACCATCTTCGTTTCGGGGACATGATTAGATTTCATGCTTATTCCCACCCCCGCCGGGCTCGATCCAATTCAAGATTTCCTTCTGCTTCCGCAAATTGTTTAATCCGTAACGGATCAGGGATTTGATCGAACCGAGAGGCTTTTGCATCCTGTCGGCGATTTCCCTTTGGGCCTCCCCCTGGAAATAGAAACGGATGATTGCTTCCCGCTGCTGGGCGGGGATATGATTTAAGGCATCGAGGAGAATGTTTTTTTCCAACTGGTGCAGGAAATGGAATTCCGCCCCCTTGTCTTCCTTCAACGCCGCTTCTTCCAACCGGCTGATCAGAAGCGCCCGTTTCTTCCGCAGCCGGTCCAAGGCCCTGCTTTTTGTTTTTACGGCAAGGAAGGCTTCGATGCTTCCCCTTTTCGGATTAAATTGTTTCGGTTTTTGCAGGATTTCCAGGAACACATCCTGGCTGATGTCTTCGGCTTCCGCTTCGTCTCCCACGATCCGGAGGGCGATGTGATAAATGAAAGGACCGTATTTTTCATAAAAACGGTCAAAGGAACTTCGGGAGCCTTCGGCGATCTCCTGCAGTAACCGGACGTCTTCCCGGCTGTCTTTCATCGGCCTCCCCCCGCTTCCCGTTTTTACTTAAAATTTTATAATTTTTTCCGCGAAAAACAAATCCATTTTGCTTTTTCCGGCGTACAAAAAATGAAAAAGGCCAAGGAGGAGAGTGCGCATGTATCGGAAACTCGTCGCAGGATTCATCGCGATCGTCCTTCTTCTATTTCCCTTCTTCACCTTGCCTGCGTCTGCCGCAAGCAATGTCGTTCTCTTTACTCCCTATACCGGCCTTTCGGTCACGCCGGGCGAGACGATTGACTATACCGTCAATGTCATCAACAACGGCTCGGCGATTCAAAACTTGACCTTCTCCTTTGAAAACTTGCCGAAGGGCTGGCGCACGTCCATCGTAGCCGGCGGCAGGGACATCAGGCAGCTGTCCGTCCGGGGCGGAAAGGAAGAAGAAATCAATGTGGAAGTGACCGTCCCCTTGGAAGTGGACAAGGGGGATTACCGTTTCCGGCTGGTGGCGAGAGGAGAAGGGGGGACTTCGGAACTCCCTTTGCTGGTGACGGTAACGGAACAGGGATCTTTTAAAACGGAGCTGACGTCGGAACAGGCCAACCTGGAAGGGCATGCCGATTCCAGCTTTACGTATGATGTCACCTTGAAGAACCGCACCGCCAAAGCGCAGAACTATGCCTTAAGTTCATCGGCGGGAAAGGGCTGGCAAGTCACCTTCAAATCCGGCAGCGACACGATCACCTCGGTCAAATTGGAACCGAATGAATCCAAGGACATTACCGTCGACGTAAAACCGCCGGAAGACGTGGAAGCCGGGACGTACAAAATCCCGATCAAAGCCCAAACGAGCGACACTTCCGCCGAATTGAACCTGGAGGCGGTCATCACCGGGACGTATAAGATGGAATTGACGACGCCTACCGGAAACTTAAGCACGGATATTACCGCGGGCCGTGAAAAAGTGGTGGATCTTGTCATCAAAAACACGGGAAGCGCGCCGCTGACGGATATCAGCATCACCGCAGAGGCCCCGCCCAATTGGGAAACGGAATTCGACCAAAGCACGATCGCCCAATTGAATCCGGGGGATTCAAAGACGATCAAGGCAAGAATTAAAGCATCGGACGAGGCGATTGCCGGTGACTACGTCGTAAACTTTACGGCAAAAACGCCGGAAACCTCATCGGAAGCCGTTTTCCGGGTCTCGGTAAAGACTTCGACCCTTTGGGGAATCGTGGCCGTCCTGATCATTCTCGGTGTGGCGGGAGGTCTATATTATCTGGTCAAAAAATACGGGAGGAGATAAAAATGGCCGCGCCTGCCGTCATCGAGCTGAAACAGATCTGCAAAAAATATGAGGATCAATATGCCGTCGACCATTTGTCTCTTTCCATCAAAAAAGGAGAAATCTTCGGCCTCCTCGGTCCCAACGGCGCCGGGAAAACGACCACGATTTTGATGATGCTCGGGCTCAGCGAGCCGACTTCCGGCTCCGTCCGGGTCTGCGGCATCGATCCGGTGCGGCATCCGATCGAAGTGAAAAGGAAAGTGGGGTATTTGCCCGATGATGTCGGGTTTTACCACCAGATGACCGGCCTGGAAAATTTGCTGTACACCGCCGCTTTGAACGGCATTCCGAGGGAAGTGGCCGAAAAGCGGGCCGCCGATTTGCTTGAAAAGGTGAATCTGACCGATGCGGCGAACAAAAAAACGGGCAAGTATTCCCGGGGAATGAGGCAGCGGCTCGGTCTGGCCGACGTTTTAATGAAAAATCCGGAAGTGATCATCCTCGATGAACCGACGTTGGGCATCGACCCGGAAGGGGTGCGGGAATTTTTGCAGCTGATCCGGGATTTGAGCCGGAAGGAGGGGATCACCGTCCTCTTGTCTTCCCATCAATTGCATCAGGTGCAGCAGATCTGCGACCGGGTCGGCATCTTCGTGAAAGGGAAGCTGCTGGCGGAAGGGAACACGGAAAGCTTGGCCCAAAAACTGTTTCTGCAGGATGCCTTCGTTATCCACGTGATCGCTTCGCCGCTGGATGAAGCCCTCGTGAAAAAAATTGAGGGCATCCCGGACGTCAACAAGGTGGAACGGACGGATAACCGTTTGGAGGTTTACTGCAAGACCGATGTGAGCGCGGAAATCAGCAGGACGGTTGTCGAATCCGGGGCATCCCTTGCCCATATCAGCAGGCGGGATTTCGGCCTCGACGAAATTTACCACCGTTATTTTGAAGGGCGTGATCCGCATGAGACTCGATAATTGGGTAAACCGTGCGAAGGCTTTCTTCCCGGAGACGGGGAGATGGGCGGAACGGTTGAAGGAGATCCTCCCCGCCAAAAAAGGAGCGGGAGGGACAAACAGCATCTTCTTTGCCGTGGTCAGGAAGGAATTTACCGATTACCTGACCAGCTGGCGCATCATCATCCTGATGGGGATCATCCTGCTCACCTGTTTCGGTTCCCTCTACACGGCGGTGACGACGATTCAGGATGCCTTGGATTCTTCCAAAGACGCCGAGGAGATCGCGAGAAGTTCCTATCTGTTTTTAAAATTGTTCACCGTCTCGGACGGGACATTGCCCTCTTTCATCACCTTCGTCGGTTTTTTGGGGCCGCTCTTGGGCATCGCCCTCGGGTTTGACGCCATCAACTCGGAACGGAACCGGGGGACGCTGAGCCGGCTGATGGCCCAGCCGATCCCGCGGGATTATGTCATCAACGGCAAGTTTACCGCGGCGCTATTGTTGAATATCGTGCTGTTTCTCTCCCTCGGCCTGTTGGTGACCGCTTTCGGCATCCTGATTTTGGGCATTCCGCCCACCTTCGAAGAGTTCGCCCGTATCCTTTGTTTCCTGGTGTTATGCATCGTTTACATCGCCTTCTGGCTGAATCTGGGCATCCTGTTTTCCGTGACTTTCCGGCAGGCGGCGACTTCGGCTTTGTCGGCGATCGCCGTGTGGCTCTTCTTCAACGTGTTTTATTCGATGATCATCGAGGTGTTCGCCAAATCCTTTTTAGCCTCGGAATCGATCACTTCACTGCAGCAGGCGATCGGCAGGCAGGAATTCGTCTTGAATTTGATGCGGCTTTCCCCCAGCTATTTGTTCAACGAATCGACGACGACCCTGCTTTCGCCGAACATCCGGAGCCTGAGCGTATTAACGGTGGAGCAGACGGCCGGGGCGGTTGCCAGCCCCCTTCCCTTCTCCCAAAGCCTGCTGCTCATTTGGCCTCAGGTGACCGGGCTCATCGCCGCCACTTTGATCTGCTTTGCCATCGCCTACGTATTGTTCATGAGACAGGAAATCCGGGCCCACGGATGAGCGGGATGTTTCGGCCGGGAGGACCGGCGGGAATGGTTCCCGCTTTTTTTTTTGCCTTGGGAAAAGGGGGTTATCCTCCGAAAAGGGATCCTTTTTTCCGCATTTTGCCATGTATCCTCCCTCATTCGGCTCCGCTGGGGACAAAGAAACGAAAGTTCCGGCCGTCACGTACAATCCGCATCCTCTATGGCGCAAATGATTTTCATTGAGAATGATTTAGGTTTCCGGGAAAGATGGATGCCCGTTCATTCTCAATAGATTGAGAATGAACGGGCATTCGGTTTTTTTCTTTTTTGATATAAAAGGAAAGGAAGGGGAAAGAAACCCGTGATTCCGTAAGATATCATCTTGTCATGGCAATTTCTCCAAATTGTAACAAATTTGTCAGATCGTCCGGTTGAACAGCAATAACTATTTATTTAGAATTATAACTGACAAAAAATTATTTTAATCTAGGGGAGGATTGATGATGTTTAAACGTGTCAACCGTTTGCCCATTGAACTTCCCAAGCCGGAACATGCCGATCCGAACGCGGCCAGCGCCGTGCAAGAGCTCCTCGGCGGACGCTTCGGGGAAATGTCCACCTTGAATAACTACATGTTCCAATCCTTCGCTTTCCGCAACAAGGAAAAACTGAAACCCTACTATCATTTGGTGGCCAGCATTACCGCGGAAGAAGTGGGCCATGTGGAATTGGTTGCCAACACGATCAATCTTCTTTTGACCGGCTCGACCAAGCCCGGGGATCCGGATGAAGCTCCTTTGAAAGCCGGGAAAGATGCCCGCAATACTTACCATTTCATCGATACCGCCCAGACGGCGAAACCTTGGGATTCGATGGGGAAGGCATGGACGGGGGATTATGTGTTCAACAGCGGGAATTTGCTTCTTGACCTGCTTCATAACTTTTTCCTCGAAATCGGCGCCCGCACCCACAAAATGCGGGTGTACGAAATGACGGACAACCCGGTCGCCCGCGAAATGATCGGTTACCTGTTGGTTCGCGGCGGCGTGCACACCCTCGCCTATGCGAAAGCGATCGAAACGATTACGGGCATTGATCTGACCAAGATGCTTCCCGTTCCCAGCCTGGATAATTCCAAATTCGATGTTGCCCGCAAATACGAAGAACAAGGCATGCACCGCAGATTATATACATTCAGCGATAAGGATTATGAACAAATTGCCCTGATCTGGAAAGGAAACCATCCGCAGGACGGAAAACCGCTGGAAGCCATCCAAGGCATGCCGGAAGGCCATCCCGTGCCGGATCTGCCTGCGGTGGACGAAGAGTTCGCGCCGGGAATTTCGGCGGAAGATTTCAATGAAATCTTCAAACGCTTGAAGGATGCCGCCAACATCAAATAAAAAACAGATGATTTTCTAAAGCGGATGATTGCCGCCGCGGGGAACGCCGAATCTTTCCCCGCGGCTTTTTCTGTCCGAGGAACCGCCGGAAAGAAGGATTCGCGTTGGGCTTCGGAATCCGGGTGCCTTCCCTTCCTTGCGGCGGACAAGGAGGGAGAAAGCCTTTTCCCTGCCTTTCCGGCAATAGGGGGGAGGATTTTCCGGCATGTTTTTCCGTCGTCCCGCCGGCGATCCCCGGAACTCCCTCGACGGGGCCGCACAGGAAACGGTCCGTTCCTCCGTCCGGGATGGAATCTCTTTCCGAAGCAGCTGCCGCGGGACTGGAATGGGCTGCCGGAAAAGAAAAGCAGGGCCGAAGGCGAAAGAAAATCCCTTTGAAAACGATCGGACGGGGCGTGCGCCCCGTCCGTCTATTTTTTCCGCTTAATCTCTTCATATTTTTGGAACCATTCCGGGAAAATCTTCCCGAATGCGACCGGCCGGAAATCGGTTTTTCTCACCACGATATGGGTCGTCGTGCCTTCCGCGCAAACTTCCCCGTCGCCGTTGACGATTTGGAAACCGTAAGTCGTCCTCGTCCGCAGATTTTCTTCCACCCAGGTTTTGACGAAAACCCGGTCCCCGTATTTAATCGCTTTTTTATATGTAATGTTCAAGTTGTAAACCGGTGCGTAATAACCGGCCTTTTCCAGATCCAAATAATTGAAGCCGACGTCTTCGATCAACTTCGTCCGGCCGATCTCGAGCCATTTCACATAATTTCCGTGATAGATCACCCCCATCATATCCGTATCCGCATAAGTGACTTGAACCTCCGCTGTCGCCACGTACATTTCGCGCTCTCCTCTTCCGTTGGTTTTCACAAGAATAGTATACGCTTCCTTCGATTTCATTCCAACGGATCGGAAGGGATTCCAATTTCATTTGCAGAATTTCGGCCGCTGTTCAATAATAATAGTAAGCTGGTTTCATAGACGGAGCCTTGTAAGAAATGGAAAAAATGAAGACGAGGGTGGGGAAGATGAAACGAATACTGGATTGTACCGCATCCGATTTTCAAAAAATGGGCGGGAAGGAATTGCGGCAGGCCATCGCCGCGGCGGAAGGGCGGACCGTCCTCGCCGAAGTGGTCTGTACCGTTCCCCCGATCTATCCGAGTGTGACCAACGCGGAATTGGCGGCTGCCTTCGGAGCGGATCTCATTTTATTGAATGTGTTCGACGTGGATCATCCGGAGGTCTTCGGCTTGGAAACGAAAGGGGAGGAAACGGTCCGCCAATTGAAAAAATTGGTGGGGCGTCCCGTCGGAATCAATCTTGAACCGGTGGATCCGAATGCCGAACGCCTGGAAGCGCTTTACGAACTGCCCCAGGGAAGGAGGGCGGTGGAGGCGTCGCTCGTGAAAGCGAAACAATTGGGGGTTGACTTCGTTTGCCTCACCGGGAATCCGAAAACGGGGGTGACGAACCGGGCGATCGTCGAGTCGGTGAAGACGGCCAAGAAGATTTTCGGCGAGGAAGGATTGGTCATCGCCGGAAAGATGCACGGGGCCGGAGTAAAAGGGGAAAGCGGCGGCTCCATCGTCGATGAAGAAACGGTCGCCTCCTTTGTGGACGCGGGCGCGGATGTCGTCCTCATTCCCGGCGTCGGAACCGTTCCCGGAACCACGCTGGAAAAACAGGAGAAATTGATTCAAACCATTCATGAAAAGGGTGCGCTGGCCCTGACCGCCATCGGCACGAGCCAGGAAGGGGCGGGAAAGGAGACGGTCTCGCAAATGGCCCTCTATAACAAAATGGCCGGCGCGGATATTCATCATATCGGGGATGCGGGGATCTTCGGCATCGCCGATCCGGAAAATATCATGGCCTATTCCATCGCCATCAGGGGCAGAAGGCATACCTATGTCCGCATGGCGGCATCCGTGTTGAGATAAGGGGGATCCCCTTTCCGAAAAAACGTACGGAGGTTTTTGGCGGAGCGGAACCGGGCGGGCGGACACCCGGTTCCGCTCCTTTTTTATCCCTGGGGAACCGACGGATCCGTAAAATCTTTTGAAAAATGATGCCCCCCGCCTCCATGAAGGCCCTTCCGGATGAAGAATTTTCGGGCAGGATCGTCGGGAACTTCGTTCAATCTGCCCGCGCAGCCGAAGGGAAGGCCGGCCGGGTGCGTTGGCGGTCCAAGCGTTTTTTTTTGCCCACCCATCGAGGGTTCTCCCTTCTAATCCGAAGGTGCCGCCCGGATCAGGGAGCGGCGGTTTCGGAAGGCTTCAAGCCTTTTTCGTAAGGCTTCAGCAATTGATAGACAAATTGAATATAAGGCAGTTTTGCCTTCTTCCTTTCCGCCATCCGCAAAGCGGCGCCGTGGAGGTGATCCAGTTCCAAGGGCAGCCCTTTTTTCTTGTCCCGGTGCATGGAAGAAGTCCCTTCCTCCGGCAGCGCTTGGAATATTTGCTCCGTTTTTTCCACCTGTTCCTCGGTGAGGGGAACTTGGTACAAATTGGCCAATCGTTTCATTTCCTTGACGATTTGGCGGGCGATCTCCAGCGTTTCCGGATGGGAGCGGATGATGCCGATGGGCAAATCGGCGGCGGACGTCACCCCCGAGAAGGCCGTGATAAACATGTACTTTTCCCATATGGCCGTTTCAATCGCATCGGTTTTTATGGCGGTGAAGGACGCCGGCCGGAAAAGGTCCTCCACTTGCGCGCAAAAATCTTCTTGGGATGGAGCCAGCGGACCGAATAGGAGCGCATCTTGGGGGTTGGCGTGAATGACGTGTCCGTGCTCATCCAAGGATGCCATGATATAGGACAGGCCCCCCAACACGTTTTCCTTTCCCAACTCTTTTTGCAACACTTCATAATGTTCGACGCCGTTTAAAATCGGTAAAACCTTTCCGCCCTTTTTCACCAGTTCCTTCAATGCGGGCAAGGCATCCCGCAGATGATAGCCTTTGACGGCCAGCAAAACGAGGTCCGCTTTTCCGATCTCTTCGGTTCGGGTGGCAAAGGGGACTTCGGTGAAAGCGGCATCCCCGTTCGGCGAATGGATGGCCAATCCGAATCTTTTCAGTTTTTCCGCCCGTTTTTCCCGGACGAAGAAGACGGCATCCCGGCCGCTTTCCAAAAGCCTGCCCCCGTAATAGGCGCCGAGGGCGCCCGCTCCGAAAATGACGATTTTCAACTTGCAACCCCCCGTAAATGTTGGATATTTTTAGTATAAAACAAATATTATAAATTTTTAACATCATAATTTTTCAACTAGCGGCGGCGGGAGAATCGCTGCCGTACGCCGGCTGCAAACGGGAAGGGGGCGGGACGGATTTTTTGAGCCGGGAAAACGAGCAACGGATGGGAACGGCTGGATGCGGGGATGCGGGCGCGTGGATCAAGGACGGGTTTTAAACGGAAAACAAGGCGTTTGCGTTTTTGCCGTTCCCGCTTGTCCGGAAAGGCGGAAACCGTGAACATCCAAGGGAAGCGGCAATGGGAGGAAAAGATTTGCTGCGGGTTTGTCCGTTTCCGGGAGACGGAACGGCCTCCCTCCATCCCGGCTCGCCTTCGGCGTTGAAATCCGGGGACGGGAGGACCGAAAAAAATGAAAGAGGGCTATTCAATTTCGGATCATTGACGATATAATAAATGGAAAAAGAATACATCCGTGGAAGAGCTAGGAAGGAGATTGTTGTGAAAAAGAGATATTTCCTGATCCCCTTTTCTATCCTATCGATCTTTCTTTATTGCAATCTTTCGGCGGGAGCGGAAGGGTTGCCCGCGGAAGGGGAAAATGTTTTCATAGATGGGGACGTCCATTATTACATGGACGATGAAGGGAGAATCCTCTTCGCCAAAGTGTATGAAGACGGACAATTAAAATTTATTCAGGAATATTACGCGGATGCCACGATTGAAAACGCGAGAAATAGAATCAAGGAAATTTTTGAGTTGGACGGGAACGAATGGATTATCCGGTCTTCAGAACTGGATGGGAAAACGCAAAAAGTCATTCGCTATTACGAGTTCTACCCGTCGGCGAGATACGGCGAGCAGGATGGAAAGGTCAAGTACCGTTTCGATTTGGATGCCTCGGGATACGTGAGCCGGGCGGCGAAAATGGAGGAAGGAACGGGCCGGGTGATCAGCCGGTACGAATACTATCCGAAAGCGGAATACGGGAAACACGGAAAAAAGATCAAATACCGTTTTGATTTGAACGGATCAGGCTACGTGGACAAGGCGGTGAAAATGGAGGAGGGCACAGGCCGGATCACTAGCCGGTATGAATATTATCCGAAAGCGGAATACGGGAAACACGGAAAAAAAATCAAATACCGTTTTGATTTGAACGGATCAGGCTACGTGAACAAGGCGGTGAAAATGGAGGAGGGCACAGGCCGGGTCGTCAGCCGGTATGAATACTATCCAAATGCGGAATACGGAAAGCATGGAAAGAGAATCAAGTACCGTTTTGATTTGGATGCATCAGGCTACGTGAACAAAGCGGTGAAAATGGAGGAGGGCACGGGCCGGATCACCAGTCGGTACGAATACTATCCGAAAGCGGCGTACGGGAAACACGGGAAAAAGATCAAATACCGTTTCGATTTGGACGCATCAGGCTACGTGAACAAGGCGGTGAAAATGGAGGAGGGCACGGGCCGGATCACCAACCGGTATGAATATTATCCGAAAACCGTATACGGAAACCACGGAAAAAACATCCGTTACACATTTGCCATTTCCTCGGGTTATGTTCAGTCTGCGGCAAAATTTGAACAAGGCACAGGCAGGGTCCTCGCCTGGTACTCCTATTTGCCGAACACGGTTTACGGAAAGCACGGCACAAGAATCAGCAAACGGGTAATGAATGTTCCCGCGATCAATCAATTGCCGGAGCTGCCGACCGGCTGCGAAATCACCGCCGTAGCCATGATGCTGCAATATAAAGGCGTTCCGGTAGACAAAATAAAATTGGCGAAAGAGATGCCGCGGCACAGCTGGAACCCGAATTTGGGGTATGTGGGAGATCCTTTTACGAAGCGGGGCTGGACCGTTTATCCCCCGGCATTAATGAATTTGGTTAAAAAATATGCGCAAAGTGCCAAAAATTTGACCGGAGCGGCCGACGGCACCGTTGAAAAACAGCTGGCTTCCCTCCGGCCGGTCGTCGTCTGGGTTTCCCCCATGCACGGTTTCAACGTCCATGCGCTCGTTCTCACCGGTTACGATGCGAAATATTTTTATTTCAACGATCCGTGGACGGGCAAAAAAAATCAAAAAATCAGCAAAGCCGAGTTTTATAAAATCTGGAAAAATCAAAAAAGAAGGGCGCTGTCCTACTAACAGCGCCCGCATCAGGCGAAAGGGTCAAAAAGAAGATGTCTCTGGCTGACGAGGACTTGGTTGAGATCTTTGATTAAACGCGCCCTTTCATTTTCGTCGATGATGAATTCCGCGCCGTATTCAAACCCTTTCCTCAGCTTCTTTTTCCAAATGATATGGCCGTTCAAAACGAACGGGTCGTCCTTCAGTTCAAAACCGAAGGCCAACAGCATCTGATTGCCCGCGGGCAGATCCAGGTCGGACAGGAAACAAAGACCGCCGCCGCCAATATTTTTTATGTCGATGGGCGCTTTTCCGGCATTGACGGATTTGCCCCGCACGGCCTTCACCGTCAGCCAGCCTTTCTTGCGGCTCGGGAAATTCACCCGAAAGTAGCCCCTTCTGTCGTTTTCCATGATGTCCGTGGCGCTTCCGAACTTCGGGCGGATTTCTCCTTCCCGCAGCAAACCTTCAAAGTCGGAAAGAAACAGGGGTTTGCTGTATATAAACCCTTGGACGACCGGGCAGTCATTATCGGTCAGAAATTTCAGCTGGCCCGCGGTCTCGACGCCTTCCGCGATGACCTCCATGTCGAGCCCTTTGGCCAACATGATAAAGGATTTGACAATGGCCGACATTTGCGGGTCTTCATCGATCTTGGCGATAAAGCTCTTGTCGATTTTCAGCGTATCGATCGTCCGGAATTGTTTTAAATAGTTGATGGAAGAAAAACCGGTGCCAAAATCGTCCAGGGAGAATTTGATCCCCAATTGCCTGATTTGCTGGATCGCGTCGGTAACGACGGCCTTGTTTTCCATTAACGATGTTTCGGTGATTTCGATTTCCAACAGTCCGGGGTCGATTCCCCATCGCCTGATCACGTTCCGCACCAAGCCGGGATAGTCGCCTTTCAAAAACCGTTTCGGAGAAATATTGATGGATATCGGCACGGCGGGCAGTTTTCTCTTCGTCCAATCGGCTAAAATTTTGCAAGTCTGCTTCAATACCCAATCGCCGATCTCATCGATCAGCTCCGATTTTTCGGCGATGCGGATGAACTGGTCGGCGGGGATCAGTCCCCGTTCCGGATGGTTCCAGCGGACGAGGGCTTCTGCGCCCACGATGGCGTTATTTTTGGCATTTACTTTCGGCTGGAACAATAAAGTCAATTCATTTTGGCGGATCGCCTTTTTTAAATCCGCCTCCGTTTGAAAGACATGCCGCGCTTCGATGTCCATGGCGGGGAAATAAAATTTGATCCGTTCCTCCCCGTAATCCTCCGCATGATTCAAGGCGATTTCCGCGCGGTTGATCAATTCCTCCCCGGCGCTGCCGTCGTTCGGATAGCGGCTGATGCCGATTTTGACCGGAAAGAGGAATTCATAATTCTCCAGCGGAACGGGGGCTTCCAAGTTTGCGATCATCCTTTGGGCGGTTTTTTTCGGCTCTTCTTCATCCCGGATATTGGGCAGGAACAGGCCGAAAACGGTGCTGTCCAGCCGATAAAGATGATCGTAGGGGATCTTCATATCCTGCAATCGGTCCAGCAGGATTTTCAGCAGTTTCTGTTCATTTTTTACCCCCAGCACTTCCGAGATGCTTTTCAGCTTATCGAATTGAAACAGGAGGACGGCGAACATGCGCTTGGGAGAATCTTGCAAGCAGGAGGCGATTTTGGCTTCCAACATCTTGCGGTTGCCGAGGCCGGTCGCCGGGTCATGGAATGAAAAGAGATCCGCGGGATCGCCGGGAACGGACGGATCGGCGACCTCGGCCACAAAGCCGTCCAGGCGAACCACCCGCTGGTTTTCGTCCATTTTGGGGGATATGAATTCTTCCACCCATCTTACCGTTCCGGAAGCGTCCGCGATCCGGTATTGATGATGGATGTTTTCCCCGCGGTTCACCCGTTTCCGTTTCTCTTCATAACCCGGGCGGTCTTCTTCAAAAACAAGGTCCTGCCAAATTCTTTTTCCTCGTTCAAAATCGCTTGCCCGATAGCCGGTGAGCTGTTCGATGCCGCTGGAGCAGGCCATGCGGCCGGTCACGAAATCGTAGCTCCAAATGACGACGTTCGTTTTTGCCAGCAGGCCGGTAAAATATGGATGGCGGATATGATTGCCTTCCTGCGAAAGAGGCCGCCCGCCGTTTCCGTTCCGGTGCACCTTTGAGGAATTCCGTTTCTTGGATCTCGAAAAAAATTCTTTCAGCATGACCGTTGCCCGCACCTCCTCGGTTAAAAATCGATGGCAAAAAACTTGCATCCGCAATCTGGCCCAACCGGGAAAAACTGCGGTGGACAAACAAGCCCGGCGGCAAGGAAACGGAATCCGGTCTTCCCGTCATGGAGAGACGGGTTAATCCAGTTTCGGGAAATAACCCATCTGATAAATTTTGGCGATCGCCTGGGCCCGGTCGGAAACGCCCAATTTTTGCAGGATGTTCGTCATATGATTTTTCACCGTATGGTAGCTGATGGATAATTTTTCGGCGATTTCCTGATTGCTGGCTCCTTTTAAAACCAGGTCGAGGACTTCGAATTCCCGCCGGGAAAGATTGACGGACTGCAAAAAACCATGCGGAACATTTCCATCTTCCCCTTTTCCTTCGTCCGTCTTCCCGGGCGTCATTTCATCCTTTTCTTCTTCCTCCAGGCCTTCGAGAAACAGAATGAACGCTTGGGAAAGCTGATCCGTCAGCTGCCGCACCGATTCCGGATCGATTTCGTATTGAAAGGCGAGAAAGATGATCTTGCTCTCCAGGGGTATTTTTTCTTCCTTCATGTCCCGGGGGTTTTCCAGCAAATAATGGTACATTTCGATGTACTTCTGAATCTTTTTGTTAGGAAAATATTTTTGGATAATTGCAGAATCCAAGTTGATTAAATCGATGGCGTATTGGATCATGTCTTGAAAGAGATCGTTGAGATCCAAGGAGCGGCAAAACTTGCGCGCGATTTCCTTGGCCTTCCTTTTGTGATGAAGGATATCCGGACGAAAGTACTGTTCCAAGTCGATGAGAAAATGGTAGAATTCATGTTCCCTGTTCATCTCGCTGCCGTTTTCGGCCATCGCCAAAGAGATGCCGCACACGTTGGCCAAAGTGATGAGGCATTCTTTGCTTTTTTGGGGAGGATGGGGTTGATCGATGGCGACGGAAAGGATTCCGTAGAAATGTTCTTGGCAAATGATCGGATATTCCAAAAACCATTGATCGTTGAAACGGTACACCTCCGGTTTGGTGAACGGCGCCGCATGAAACGGTTTCGTGAAAAAACGGCTTTCCAGATCTTTCTGATAAACGGACCGGAGCGTTTCATCCATCCCCCGCGAGAGAAAGGAGATTTGTTCGGACAAGCGGTTCTTTCTGAAAACGACGCAAGCGGCGGGGCTTTCCATGAGATACATGCTCATATCGAGAAAAATGGACAGCAATTTCTCCCCGTCTGTTGTGTTCGCCAAATGGCGGAGGATTTCGTTCATCGTAAACCATTGAATCCGCTGGCTGTTAATTTGGTTTTTCAGGCTGCTGATCAAGTAAATGGATTGAAACAGGGAAGACAGGAATTTGAATTCCTCCACCAAAAATTCTTCCCAATGGGCACGGTGGAAGCTTCCCCCGAATAAAAGCCCCTTGTTTTCGCCGTGAAGGCGGACGGGAGCGCAAAATAAGCTGCTGGGCAATAACCCGAACCGCTTGAAAAAGTGAGTTCTCGGATCCTCTTGAATATCCGTCCATATTTGAAATTTTTGGGCTGCCATGGCTTGCCCGAGAAACCCTTCCCCGAGCATGAATTTTTGACCGATCATCGACCGGTCCGTGCCGCTGTGAAAATATTTGACCGTAAATACGTTGGCTTCCGATTTCACGGCGAATCCGATAAAATCGAGCGCATCCGTCCTTTTTTGCACATGGGTCAGGAACGAATCGACATCCGCTTGGGGATCGGACAAAAAATGGACCGTTTCCTTCATTTCCCGCATTTTTTTTTGATACTGCATCCGCTCGTGTTCCGCCGCCCAAAGCTGCCCGATCAATTTGCATGCGTTTTCCAGCTGGCGGAGCTTTTTCTGTTTTGCCGCTTCCGAATATTCTTTCGCCTGCAAAACGAGCGGAAAAAGGGAGGTATCCTGGACGGTTTTTCCGCTGAAGTTCAGCACCTCGTGTTTCGTTCCTTCCTCGAGGAAAAATCCGGAAACGAGAAAAAAAGTCCGTTGGAAAGGGAGCCGGAAAGGGATGATATACATTTTTAATCCGGGAATAAAATCGTAAATGAGGGAGTCTTCGAAATGGCAGGAATTTGGGATGATCTCTTTCAGCCGGTCTTGGATATAAGTCAACGCCCCGATTTCCACCGTTTGGGGAAACGAAAACGGAGTGAAGGAATCCCCTTTTTCATCGACAATCCCTATGAATAAATCCGTCACAAGTGAGTATGCATTTTGAATTTCCTGGATACTTTCCATTCTTGAACGCATAAGGACCCCCCGCTTATCAGATTCCGGATTCGTGAATGCTGCGTTTCCGCCTCCCATATTCGCGGGATATTCGTGAAAAAAAGATCGCCGGGAAGCCAAATGTTTCCTATGATTTTTCCACGGTTTTGCGCGCCCAGAATCTCCCCCTCGCTTCTTTTGGGATGAAGCGGTCTATTCTAAACGTTTCGAATCACAGCGCAAACTAATAATTGGGGCCGACCCTTTTTTTATGCGCACTCTCTCTCACGTAGACATTTATTAAGTCATCCAGCCTTTGGCTGAATTGGATCGTTTCCTGATGGGACAGCCCGTACTTTAAACCGATTCCGATTAATTCCGCCTTCCTATCCTGAATTTCATTTTTTAATTTTTGCAGCTGGCTATGATCCAAATTTTTCATGAATGTCCTCCTTTCAAAAAACATAACGGAGGCCGGGGGAAGAGATACCCGGGTCCCCTTGCCTGTTTTGGTCCACGAAAAGGAGGCTCATTGGCGAAAAATTCGAAGATGCCTTTATGTATGTATATTTTCGTCTAAAAATGACGAATTTTGTATCCCCATAAACTCCTAAAATCAGCGGCTTTGCTTGACGACATGGGAATCATGAGTCCGATTGACTAGGACTTTCTTCCTATTATGTCGAAAAAATCCGGCGGGGAACTTCCGAGCCTTGTTCTTGCTTCAAGTTCCGGAAGCTTTTGGCCAAAAAAAAAGAGCGGGGGATTCTTGGCGGCGGAAAGGGGATGGGGGGCACCGGCGTGAGGCAGTGAGGCGGGGCCGAAACGAACTTCACCGGAGCTGAGGGAGCGGGATTTTATACATTTTATCGTCCTCTTCGGCGGGCGTTCCTCTTCCGTCCGTGTTGTTCGTGATGAGATATAAATCATTGTCCAAAATATAGACGTCACGGACGCGGCCGACGCCGGACACAATCTTTAGAAAGGTTTTCTTCGTCCGGTCGAAGGCGATGACCCCTTCCCCGCGGAGCTGGGCGACGTATAACATCCCGTCCTTGTAGGCGATCCCGGACGGCGCCCAAGTATCTTCGCCGGTATGGAACAGGGGAGGGAGCATCCCTTCTTTTGTTTCATCTCCCTGGATGATCGGCCAGCCGTAGTTTTGCCCCGGCTCGATTTCGTTGATTTCATCGTGGGCGCTCTGGCCGTGTTCCGTACTGTACAGCTGCCCGTTTTCATCCCAAGCGAGGCCTTGCGGATTGCGATGGCCGTAGCTGTAAACATAGGAACCGGGGAACGGATTGTCGTCGGGAATGGTCCCGTCCAAATTCATGCGCAAAATTTTGCCGCCGAGGGAATCCAAATCTTGGGCATTCGCCGGCTGGCCCGCGTCTCCGGCGGTCACGTACAATTTCTTGTCCGGTCCGTTCTTCATTCTCCCGCCGTGATGGACGGGACCGCTTGGCAGCCGGTCGATGAGCACTTTTTCTTCCGACCATTCATCCTTTTCGAGACGCAATTCCACGACCCGGTTGTATCGGTTTGTGCCCTCTTCATATGTATAGTAAAGGAAGGCGGCGTCCTTTTTTTCCGGATGGAGGACGAAACCGAGGACGCCCGCTTCGGCGGCGGAGGAAAGCTCTTTTTCCAGCCGGAGCTTTTGCCGCGTCATTTTTCCGCCGGCAATTTTTACAATGGCTCCGGTTCTTTCGGAAAGATAAAAGGAGGATCCGTCAAATTCGATGGACCAAGGCGTGCGCAGATTTTTGGCAATCACTTCCATGTCATTTTCCTCTTCCGTTTGCGGCGGGCGTTCGGAAGGTTTCGGCTCCGTTTCTTTTTCCCCGGCGCATCCGTTCAAGGCCATCAACGGGAAGAAAAGAAGGAAAAGGAGAAATTTTTTCATCGTGTTCCCTCCCATCGCATAACTGCATATTGCGGAATTTAATAAGGTATTTATACATTTCCACGATCGGGACGTGTGCTCCTTTCTTTTTATCATTTTTTCTTTTAAAAGATGATCCGGCGGGAACCCGGGAACGGCCGCAGAACTGGGGAGGAAAGGCCGTTCAGAACTGGAGATCTTCCGCAAATGCCCGCGCCGCGAAAAAGGAGCCGCCAGCCGGGAGCAAGGATTCGGCGGCCGTTTCCGTCCGCAAAGTTCTTCCGCCGATGCCGGGAAAAGAAGCGGACGGGGAAGAAGCCTCCCTTGACCGGCGCTTTACCGGTTCAGCCCACTGCCTGGATGACGCCGCAGGCCAGCCGTTTTCCCGCGTTGCCGGCCGGCTGGGTGCGATAATCGTCGGGATTTTCGTGGATAATGACGGATTTGCCGATAATGTCGCTGACCCGGAACCGGTCCGTAAAGAAACTCATGCGGGCATAGCCGTGATTGGAAAAAAGGACGGGAAAATCCCCCGGGTGATTGCCATGGGGCTGATTGTCCGGGTTCCAATGGCTGCCCGCCCCTTGAAAAGGATCGTTCGGGTCGCCGACGGCGCAATTTCCATGATCATGGATATGAAATCCGTGGGGCCCTACCGGCGAGCGTCCGCCGGAAGCGGGACGGTAGGGGGGAAGCCCGGAAACTTCCACAAAGATTTCCGTGCCGTTGCCGAGATCGGAAAAAAAGCAAATGCCCCGGAGATTCGGCGCCAACGGTCCGCCTTTGATGACGGCATAGGCCGCCCGGCCGGCGGATCTCTGAGAGGGATAAGGGGAATAAATATAGTAAGGAATTAGGGACAACACCGGTCACTCCCATCTGAACAGGATTTTTTTCATCATATGCGCCGGCCCATTTATCCGTTCCCGCAGGAAAGGGTAAATCGTAAATATTACGATTTATTATTTACAAACCGGTGGGAACCGTTTATACTATAAATCGGAATTGTTACGATTTGTATAGCGGATGGAGGGAATATTTTGAAGCGTTTATCTTTGTTTCTGGCGGTCCTCTCCCTTTTTTTCACGCTGGCCGGCTGCGGCGGCGAAAAGGGAAAGCAGGGTCAGGGTTCCGAAAAATTGACCATTTACACGACCGTTTTTCCCCTTGAAGACTTCACCAAAAAGATCGGCGGGAAATATGTCCATGTGGAATCGATTTTTCCCCCCGGTGCCGATGCCCACAGCTATGAACCTTCGACAAAAATGATGATGAAACTGGCGGACGGCGATGCGTTCATTTACAGCGGCGCAGGGATTGAAGGATTTGCCGATAAAGCGGAAAAGGTTTTGCGGGAAGAGGGCGTGAAAGTGGTTAAAGCCGCTGAAGGCGTTGCGCTGGAAAAACATGAAGAGGAAAATCCGGAGGAAGAGGGGCACGAACATGGGGAGGAGGAACATGGGGAGGAGGAACATGGGGAAGAAGGGGGACACGAACATGAACACCATGACCACGAATTCGATCCCCATGTCTGGATCGATCCCGTTCTCTGCATCCGGCTGGCGGAAAATATTAAGGACGCCCTCGCGCATTTGAAACCGGAGCAAAAATCGTATTTTGAGGAAAATTATACGAAGTTGAAGAAGGAACTGGAAAGTTTGGACCAGGAATTCCAGCAGACGATCGATCAAGCGCCCCATAAGCAAATCGTCGTCACCCATGCCGCCTACGGATATTGGGAAAAACGCTACGGCATCGAGCAGCTGAGTATCGCCGGGCTGTCGCCTTCCCAGGAACCTTCCCAAAAACAGCTTGCCCGCTTGGCGGATCAGGCGAAAAAGCTTCATATCCGCTACGTCATTTTTGAGGAAAACGTGACGCCGAAGGTGGCGGAAGTTTTGCGGAAGGAACTGAAGGCGGAAAGCCTGACCCTTCACAACCTGGAAACGATCACGGAAGAAGAACGGAAAGCGGATAAGGACTACTTCGCCTTGATGAGGGAAAACTTGCAAACTTTGAAAAAGGCGCTGTATGATTAATACGGAAGAGAGCCGTTACCCTGTTTTTTCCCCTGACGGTCTTTTGGTGTTCCACAGCCGATTTTCATCGGCTTGCAAACGTTGGAAAATGTCGTGCAAGAAACATGCGGTGCAGAAAAAAGGAAAGCGTTTGTCGAAGGGGATGATTTCATGTTTGCAAATCGGACGGTCGTTGTCACCGGAGGCGCGCAGGGCATCGGAAAGGGGATTGCCCTTGCCTTCGCGAGAGAAAAGGGCAGGGTGGTGATCGCCGATCTCAATCAGGAGGCGGGATCCGCCCTGGAAAAGGAAATGAAGGATCAGGGGCTGGAGGCGTTTTTCGTCCGGACGGACGTGCGGGAAGAAGCCGATGTGATCCGCTTGATGGAGAGGGCGGCGGAAAAATACGGCCGGATCGATGTCCTCATCAATAATGCGGGCATATCCGTCTTCAAACCCTTTTTCGAGTTGACGGTGGAAGAGTGGGACAACGTATTGAATACGAACTTGCGCAGCGCTTTTTTATGCACCCGGGAAGCGGCCAAATATATGAAGAAGGAAGGGGGAGCCGTCATCAACATCGCCTCCACCAGGGCGTTCATGTCCGAGGCGAATACGGAAAGCTATTCGGCGTCAAAGGGCGGCATCATCGCATTAACCCATGCGATGGCGGCATCTTTGAGCCCGTACCGGATCCGCGTGAACGCCGTCAGCCCCGGCTGGATCCATACGGGAGACGAAGGCGAACTGCGGGAGATCGATCATAAACAGCATTGGTCCGGCCGCGTCGGAAGACCGGAAGATATCGCCAGGGCCTGCTTGTTTTTGGCCGACGGCAGAAATGATTTTATAACGGGACAAAATTTGATCGTTGACGGCGGCATGACAAGAAAAATGATTTATGCGGAATAGGGATCTTTTTTTCCTTTCGCTGCGTCTTTGACGGGATCGCCGCGAAGGGGAAAAGATGGATATTCCTCCATTGTTCATTTCTTTTGGAAAGCCCTTATTCATAAAGGGGGCGGGGTGATCGATGCCCCGTCGTCTTTTTTCTTTATGAAGGCCTTAAATGGATGGCCGCGGGGCGGGAAGATCGCGGGACCGTTGATCTTTATTTCTTCAAGAAGTTTCATTTCAAGGGAAAAGAAAAAGGAGGGCGCCAAGGGAACATGGCTTGGCCCTCCTTTTTTTGCATGGCGGCCGATCACAGCGCAAGAAAACCCGGCGGGGCGGGAGGCGTTCCCTTTCGGCGGGCCGCTCCCTTATTATCCCGCCTTTCTTCGCTTATTGGAGATCTGCCGGTGTGACCGCATCGGTCAATTCCCTGTTCAGTTCTTCCGTGTAGGCCGCTTGCTCCTTTTCGGACCATCCGAAGTATTGGCCCATGAAGCGGATCACTTCCTCCTTCCAGGTACGGACCCAGTTGATGTTGAAATAGAGGGCCCCCGTCCTGCGGATGAAGAAGTCCACCGGTTTTACCGTCATTTCGTGTTCGATGGCATACATCAGCTGGGCATATACCGGACGCGGAAGGGCTGTTTCGCCGCTTTCCTCATATTGTTTTCCGTAGCGGAACAATCGGTCCACGTTGGCTCCGTACCTGTGGGCGAGCCGACCGCCTTCCTCCCGGGAAAATCCGTAATTTTGCCCCTCTTCCGCCTTTTTTGCGATAAAGGCGTTCAGATTCGCCGATCCGCCCACGTCGCCTCCGGAAATCGGGTAATGCTTCGTTTGGCAAGGCCTGAAGCTCTTTCCCGTCTCATTTTCAAGCCGTTTGGCGACAAGGTTGACCACATTTTCCGCCATTTTCCGGTAACCGGTAAGTTTTCCTCCGGCGATGGTAATCAGCCCGCTTTCGCTTTCCCAGATTTCGTCTTTCCGGGAGATTTCGCCCGGATCTTTTCCTTCTTCATAGATCAGCGGACGGACCCCGGCCCAGCTGGATTCCACGTCTTTTTCGGTCACATCCACATCCGGGAACATGAAACGGACGGCCCGGATTAAATAATCCCGGTCCTCTTTCAACATCTTCGGGTTGATCGGGCGTTCGTTGTAGAAAGTGTCCGTCGTACCCACGTAAGTTTTCCCGTCCCGTGGAATGGCAAAAACCATCCTGCCGTCGGGGGTGTCAAAATAAACCGATTGCCGGAGGGGGAATTTCCTTTGATCGAAAACGAGGTGGATGCCTTTTGATAATTGCAGCCGCTTATTGTTTTTGGAATAATCCTTGTCCCGCACTTCATCCACCCAAGGTCCTGCGGCATTGACCACCTTTTTTGCCCGAATCTCCGCCGTTTCCCCGCTGATCATGTCTTTGACCCGGGCGCCGGCGGCCTTTTTGTTTGCGTAAAGGAATTCTTCCGCCTTGACGTAGTTGATGATATCGGCTCCCGCAGCCGCGGCGGCTTTCATGACTTCGATCGTCAGGCGGGCGTCGTCCGTCCGGTATTCCACATAGTAACCGCCGCCGATCAGCCCGTCTTTTTTCAACAGCGGTTCCTTGTTCAAGGTTTCTTCCCTGGAAAGCATCCTTTTCCGTTCCGATTTTTTGACCCCGGCCAAAAAGTCGTAAATGGTCAGTCCGATGGCGGTCGTAAATTTGCCGAAGGTCCCTTCTTTGTACAGGGGAAGCAGCATCTTCTCGGGGGTGGTGACATGGGGGCCGTTTTCATAAACGATGGCCCGTTCCTTTCCGACCTCGGCGACGAGCCCGACTTGAAATTGTTTTAAATAGCGCAGGCCGCCGTGGACGAGTTTCGTGGAACGGCTGGAAGTTCCGGCGGCGAAATCCTGCATTTCCACGAGGGCGGTTTTCATCCCGCGGAGGGCCGCATCGAGGGCGATCCCGGCTCCGGTGATCCCTCCTCCGATGATGAGCAAATCATATTCTTCCTCACCCAAACGCTTAAAGATGTCTTTTCTTTTCGCTGCGGAAAAATTATCCGGCATTTCAGTCATCCTCCTTTATTACCTTTTTTAACGTGGCATTAGAAAAAAAGAGACCTGGACATGCATTATAGAAGCATGCTCTATAATGCAGCCTGGTCTCTCCGATTCTCCTGCCGAATATTAACTTACCTTTATTATAACATAAGTTGCGGCCGATTGGAAAGGAACGGGTTTTCGTTCCTGAGCCGGAACGGTTTCCGGCAACGGGCGGCCCGGTTTCAACCGGCCGTGGGATAGGGCGCTAACCGCGACGGATGAAAACCGCATCCCCGATGTCCGCGGAAGAGCGATTTTCCCTGTTTCCGCCGGAAGTTTTTTTCCATCTGCGATGGCCGTCAAGGGGAGCGGCATCCGGCGCCCGGCAAGAGGCGGCATGGCCTTCCGTTCCGCCTCCCGCGGGCAGGAAAGGGCGGCGGGCAACCGGCTCAACCGGCCGCCGCCCGCCGGAGGCAAGGTCATTTGAATGCCCTTGCCGCTTGGACCGCCTTTTTCCATCCTTCATACAGCCTGTTCCGCTCGTTTTCATCCATTTGCGGCTTAAAGGTTTTATCGATGGCCCATTGATTGGCGATTTCTTCCTGGCTTTCCCAATATCCGACGGCGAGGCCGGCCAAATAGGCGGCACCCAATGCGGTCGTTTCGTTGATGATCGGGCGGTCGACGGGCACGTTCAGGATATCGCTTTGGAACTGCATGAGGAAATCGTTTTTCACCGCTCCGCCGTCGACACGCAGCGCTTTCAGGGCGATTCCCGAATCGGCTTCCATGGCGGCGAGGACATCCTTCGTTTGATAGGCCAAGGATTCCAAGGTCGCCCGGATGAAGTGTTCCTTCGTCGTGCCCCGGGTCAGGCCGAAGACGGCACCGCGGACGTCGCTGTCCCAATAGGGCGTGCCCAATCCGACGAAGGCGGGGACCATATAAACGCCGTCCGTGGAGGGGACCCGTTTCGCATATTCTTCCGAATCCTTCGCTTCCTTAAACATCCGGAGCCCGTCGCGCAGCCATTGGATGGCGGAACCGGCGACGAAGATGCTTCCTTCCAAGGCGTATTCCACTTTCCCGTTCAGGCCCCAGGCGATGGTGGTCAAAAGGCCGTGGTTGGATTTGACCGCTTTTTCCCCGGTGTGCATCAGCATGAAGCATCCGGTGCCGTAAGTGTTTTTCGCCATTCCTTCCTGGAAGCAGGCCTGGCCGAAAAGGGCGGCTTGCTGGTCGCCGGCGATCCCGGCGATCGGGATTTCTTGGCCGAAGAAATGGTGCGGAATCGTATGGGCGTAAATTTCCGAGGAGGAACGGACTTCCGGAAGCATGCTTTTCGGCACGCCGAGGATGTCCAGCAGCTCATCGTCCCATTTGAGCTGATAAATGTTGTACATCAATGTCCGGGAAGCGTTGGAATAGTCGGTGATGTGGGCCCGGCCGCCGGAAAGTTTCCAAACCAGCCAAGTATCGATCGTGCCGAACAGAAGTTTCCCTTGTTCCGCTTTTTCCCTGGCCCCTTCCACATTGTCCAAAATCCATTTCACTTTGGTTCCGGAGAAGTAGGCGTCGATGAGAAGGCCGGTCCTTTCGCGGAACAGGTCATTGTAGCCTTTTTCCTTCAATTCTTCGCAAATGTCGGCGGTTTGCCGGGATTGCCAAACGATGGCGTTGTATACGGGCTGGCCGGTTTCCTTGTCCCAAACGACCGTCGTTTCCCGCTGGTTCGTGATCCCGATGCCCGCTACCTGCTCCGGTTTGACATCGGCTTCCGCGAGGACGGTCGCAATGACGGCCAAAACCGATCCCCAGATTTCATTGGCATTATGTTCGACCCAGCCGGGATTGGGGAAGATTTGCGTAAACTCCTTTTGGGCGGTGTGGACGATCTCCCCCTTTTTGTTGAACAGGATTGCCCTGGAGCTGGTGGTTCCTTGGTCGATGGCTAAAATGTATTTTTCCATTTGCGCACACTCTCCTTTTCTATGATTATTCTTCGATCTGATCTTTGGTTGCGAGCGCCAGGAAAGCGATGATCAGCGTCACCGCGAGCAACAGCCAGAACAGCCAGTTGATTTCGCCGGTGAACAATGCCTTGTAGGTCAATCCGCCCAACGCGCCGCCGATCAGCGGACCCACGACGGGGATCCAGGAATATCCCCAATCGGAGCTGCCTTTGCCGGGAATCGGCAAGATGAAGTGGGCGATCCGCGGTCCCAAATCACGGGCCGGGTTGATGGCGTAACCGGTGGTACCCCCGAGAGCCATACCGATGGCGACGATGAGCAGGCCGACGACCACCGGATTCAAGCCTTCCGTGAATTCATTGGCCCCGATAAACAGGATCCCGAAGACCAGCAGGAACGTTCCGATCACTTCGCTCAAAAGGTTCGAATAGGTGTGTTTGATGGCCGGTCCGGTCGAAAATACGCCCAGTTTCGCTCCGGTGTCATTTGTAGCTTTAAAATGGGGCAAATAGTGGAAAAAGACGATCGTCGCGCCGATGATGGCACCGAGCATTTGGGCGGCGATATAGGGGACCACGTCCTTCCACGGGAAATCCCCCGTCAATGCAAGGGCGAGCGTCAGGGCGGGATTCAGATGGGCGCCGCTGATTCGTCCGACGGCGAAAACACCGAAAGTGACCGCAAGTCCCCAGGCGAAGGTGATGACGACCCAGCCGGCGCCGTTGGATTTGGTCTTATTCAGGGTGACGCCGGCGACGACCCCGCATCCGATAAGAATGAGTACGGCTGTTCCAATCAGTTCTCCCAAAAAAGCAGACATAAAATCTCTCCTCCCCAAAATTTGAATTTATTGGCCTGATTCAGGATCAGATAAGGGATAAAGCCATGAAAAGAACGGAAAAAAATCACACAGAAATAACCTGGACAACAGGCAATCTGTGTGATTCTCCGAATCTCCTCACGAGTATTAACTTACCTTTAGAATAACAAGGGATGAAAGCGGTGTCAATGAGAAAGTGAAACTTTTTTGAACGATTTCAGCGGGCTTTTTCAAAATAATCCCACAGTTCCCGCTTGGAGGTCGTTACGGCATCAGCCCCCGACTCAATGGCCCGTTTCACTTCCTCAGGAGTTCGGATCAGACCGCCTGCCAATATTTTAATATTCGTTTTTTCCTTCACTTCCTTGATCATCCACGGCATCGTCCCGGGCAGGACCTCAATGTAATCGGGCCGCGTCTTTTCGATGAGCCGGTAGCTTTGGCCCAGGGCGTGGGAATCGATTAAAAACATCCTTTGGATGGAAAGGACGCCCCGCTGTTTCGCCTTCAGGATCACGTTCGCTTTCGTCGAGATCAGCCCGAAAGGGTTGAATTCCTGGCAGATGTATTCCGTGCCGTAGTCGTCGTTTTTCAAGCCGTGGATCAGATCGACATGGAAGATCATTTTTTTGCCGTGTCTTTCAGCCATTTTGGAAATATGCTTTAATTGGGCGATGTGCACTTCCAACAGAATGCCGATCTCATAGTCGCTTTCGAGAAATTTTTCAAAGTCTTTCATCGTCGGCGAAGCAGGGATCAGGAATTGCTTCATGGAAACACCCCTTTGATGGCGGCGGGATCCGGATCTCAAAAAGGGCCCACTTCGGAGCCCGTGGCGAGGATCCGGAATCCCGCCGGATGTGCGGAAAGTCCCGGGAAGTGCAGAGGGAATCCCTTTAGCCGTTTTGCTCCTGCAAAAATTTTACCACAAAATCCAGCGCCTCTTTTTCATCGTCCCCGTCGGCGACCACCGTAATGAGGTCGCCTTCCCGGACGGCGGCGCTCATTAAATTGAAAATGCTTTTCGCTTCAATTTTCCGGTCGTTTTTCACGAGGAATACATCGCTATGATATCGGCTCAACAGTTTGACGAATTGGGCGGCCGGCCGGGCGTGGAGGCCGTCTTTCAGCTTTACTTGGATCTGTTTTTCGACCATTTTTTCAACTCCCGTTCGGTAGTTAATCGTTCATTTTTTT
Organism: Caldibacillus debilis DSM 16016; assembly: GCF_000383875.1. Lineage (NCBI taxonomy): Bacteria > Bacillati > Bacillota > Bacilli > Caryophanales > Bacillaceae > Caldibacillus > Caldibacillus debilis. Next base: position 107,980 of record NZ_KB912916.1, read on the forward strand.
CAGATTTCTCGCCCGCTCAGAGGATTGGACGACTTCCTCCAGAGAGCTTCCCATCCCGGCTTCGACAACCGCGGCATAAGCGCCTTCGACGAGGGGGGCGTCGGCGATGCGTACGGCTTTGTCTTCGCCGAGCATTTCCAAAGCCAGCTCGGCATTGATGAGGGCGCTGCCCAAGTCGAACAGGATGACCACCCCTTTTTCCGAGTAAACCGATTCAATCGCTTCCTTGATGGCCAGGGCATTCGTGCCGATTTCCCCGTCCGCGCCCCCGGCGGCGGCCACTTTTACGTCCGGCTGCACCTGGTTCAGGATCTTCTTTAACCCTTCGGCGACTTCTTTGCTGTGGGAAATCAAGACGAGGCTTACGTATTCCATCAGGCGGATTCCCCTTCGCCGATCACTTCGGCCAAAGTAGAAAACAGGAGATAGGAGGATGCCGCCCCGGGATCGATATGGCCGATGGAACGTTTTCCCAGATAGGCGGCCCTCCCCTTTTTCGCCTCCAATTCTTTTGTTCCTTCCATCTTTTCTTTGGCGACGGACGCCAACTCTTCGCCGTTCAACGGTCCTTCCCCGGCCATATATGCGACGGCGGGCTCCCACACGTCGATCATGGTTTTATCGCCGGGCTGGGCTTTTCCACGCATTTTCAGTCCTTCCAAGGCATCCTTGAACCCTTTTGCCAAGGCTTCCCGATCGATTTCCTTTTGCCCCTTCCAGGCCATGGAAAGCTTCATGAAGGCGGTGCCGTACAGCGGGCCGGAAGCCCCGCCGACTTTGCCGATCAAGGTCATGGCGACATCTTTGCACAAGGCGCCGAGATCCTGGTAGGAATTGGCGGAAATCGCGTTGGCCGCCTCCTGGAATCCCCGGGCCAGATTGATGCCGTGGTCGCCGTCGCCGATCGCCTGATCAAGGTCGGTCAAATACTGTTTCTGTTCCTGGATTTTCCCGTTCAAGCGGTGGATCCACCGTGCTGCCTTTTCCACATCCAGTACCATGCGAACATCTCCTCAATCGTTGATTTCTAGCCGTTTTCCGGATCGTTTACCGTTTGAAAGCGATGGCGTCGCTTTCCGCGTCCAACAGTTCCGTCAGCTGTTCGTCCAATTTTAATAAGGTGACGGAGCAGCCGGCCATTTCCAAGGATGTCATGTAATTGCCGACAAAGGTGTCATGGACCTCGATGTTTTTCCCTTTTAAAATTTCCGCCACTTTCCGGTTGATGATATACAGTTCCATAAGCGGCGTGCCGCCGAGGCCGTTGATCATGACCGCCACTTTGTCCTTTTCGCCGAGCTGCAGATCATCCAAGATCTTGTCCGTCAATGTCTGGGCGATTTCGTCGGCCGGACGGATCTCCGTTTTTTCGATTCCCGGTTCGCCGTGGATGCCCATGCCGATCTCCATTTCCTTTTCGCCCAGTTCAAAACCCGGTTTGCCGGCTGCGGGTACGATGCAGGGCGTCAGGGCCATCCCCATCGAACGGACGTTTTCGATCACTTTCTTGGCGGCCGCTTCCACTTCCTCCAGGGAAGCTCCTCTTTCCGCCATGGCGCCGGCGATTTTATGGACGAAGACGGTGCCGGCGATTCCTCTCCGTCCGGTCGTGTAGGTGCTGTTTTCCACCGCGACGTCGTCATTCACGACGACCTTGGCCACCTTGATGCCTTCCGCTTCCGCCATTTCCGCGGCCATTTCGAAATTCATGATATCGCCGGTATAGTTTTTGATGATCAATAGCACCCCTTTTCCGCTGTCGACGGCCTTGATGGCTTCATAAACCTGATCGGGGGTGGGGGAAGTGAACACTTCGCCGCATACGGCGGCATCCAACATGCCTTTTCCCAAATAGCCGGCGTGGGACGGTTCATGGCCGCTTCCGCCGCCGCTTACCAGCCCCACTTTTCCCTGGACGGGGGCGTCCTTCCTGACCAGCACCGTCGTTCCCGGCAGGCGCCGAATCCGATTGGGGTAGGCGGCAACCATTCCTTCAATCATTTCTTCAACGACTCGATCGGGATTGTTGATCAATTTTTTCATGAGCCAACCTCCTCATTGCTATTTTTATGACGGATTGCTGCAAGAAATCAATCTTTTGAAAAGTCCGTTCCGGTCCCCGCGGATTTTCGGCCGCGCGGGCCTTCGGCTGAAAGATGAACTTCCCCTATGGACCCCAATCGACCTCCTTTCGTTCACGGTTTGTTAACCGCTTTCACCAAAACTTTATAATGCAAAAACTGTGCCAACAGGAAAAACACCGAAAAATGTATGCGCTTCCAACAGAATCGAAAAAAATTTGATAAATTTTATCAATCTCCTTGATATTTTTTACCAATCAGATGTTCCAGTTTGTATTTCCGGATTTTGCTGGCCGCGGTCTTATGGGTGATGCCCAAGGATTTGGCCAATTGATTGAAACTCGGATAAAACTGGCAGGCGTAGGCGAAAATTTGTTTTTCGTATTCGTGAAGCGGCTTATCCTTGCTGAGAACGATCGTCTCTTCCTGCCCCTTGGAAGAATCCGGCGCGTGGGGATTCGAGATGTAATGGGGCAGATCTTTGCACAGGAGATAGTCCCCGTCGGCCAAGTTGAAGAGGCGCTCCATGATGTTTTGCAGTTCCCGGATGTTCCCGGGCCAATGGTAATTGCACAGGGCTTCGATGAAACCTTTTTCATAGCCTTTGATATTTTTTCCCAGCCGCGCGTTCAATTCCACCCGGAAGGCTTCGACGAGGAGGGGAATGTCCTCCTTTCTCGCCCGCAAAGGGGGGAGATGGATCGGCACCACGTTCAGCCGGTAGTACAGATCCTCGCGGAAGGTCCCTTCCTCCACCATCTTCGCCAGATCCCGGTTGGTGGCGGCGATCACCCGCACATCGAGGTGGATCGTGGAAAATCCGCCGATGCGGACGATTTCCTTCTCTTGCAGGACGCGCAAAAGCTTCCCTTGCAATTCCAAATTTAAGTCGCCGATCTCATCGAGGAAGATCGTTCCCTTGTCGGCCAGTTCGAATTTTCCCCGATGGGTTTTGTACGCGCCCGTAAAGGCGCCCTTTTCGTAGCCGAAAAGTTCGCTTTCCATCAATTGGGGCGGGATCGCGGCGCAATTGACCCGGATGAAGGGATGGTTCTTCCGCGGGCTCGCTTCATGGATCGCCCGGGCGACGAGTTCCTTCCCCGTGCCGCTTTCGCCCGTGATGAGGACGGTGGAATGGGTTTTCGCCACTTTGTCGGCGATGGTCAGGGCGTCTTTCAAAGTTTCGCTGTTGCCGATGATTTTATGGAAGGCGGAGCTCAATCCCTTATGTTTCGATAATTCCTGTTCCAGGTATCTCGTCCGCTGTTCCATGATGTCGATTTTTTCCAGCAGCTGTTTCACGTCATCCAGCGGGGTCATCGTCGCCACCGTGCCGCGGATTTCCTTTTCCACGATGACCGGATTCACCTTTGTGATAAAGGACTGTCCCTTGTGTTTCGTGACCTTCATAAACGGATTCCGGCGACGGATGAGGTCTTCCCAGCCGGTTTTGCCGATGATTTCCCGGATGTTCCTTTTTCCTTCCCGCTTCTTGAGAAGCTTGTCCATGCCTTCGTTGCTGAAAATGAAATCCCCCTTTTCATCGGTCAGGCCGATCAGGTCGGTGACCGACTGCAAGACCAGGTTCAATTTTTCCTGCAGTTCCTTGACTTCATTCAGCTCCTTGCTGATCTTTTCGATGCTGGAGATATCCTGGAAGATGGCGACGGCGCCGATGATCTGATCGTTTAATAGGATCGGCGAGCGGGTGGTGATGACGGTGTAGTGGTTGATCTGCTGTTTTTCCGTGATTTCCGTCTTTCCCGTCTGCAGGATTTTATGCAAGCAGGAATGGGGGATGACTTCGTCGGCCCGGCGGTTCAAAATATCCTGGGGTTCTTTTTCCAGCAGTTCGGCCGCCGCTTTATTCACGTAGATGATAACGTTTTCTTTGTTGACGACGATAATGCCGTTCGGGATGGAAGAGACGGCTTCATGGAGGGTGACCGAGTTCTCCATCAAAAGGCGGTCCGTTTCCGTTTGCCGGGTATCCTCCGAAGCGGCTTGGTTAAAAAAGGCTTGGATTTGCTCGACGGTTTTTCGGTCGGTATTTTCATCCAAAACGAGGGTAAATTCGTCGCCCTGCTTTATTTTCAGGGCCACCAGCGACAGCAGGTTGTTCGCCTGGACTTTCTTGCCGTTATAAATCACATAGGTGCGCTGAAGTTTTTCCTTATCGGGAATGAGGCTTTGCAGAAAGGAGATGAACGCGGCTCCCATGCGGATATGGAGGCCGTTTTTTCTGTTGATTTTCAGACGGATTTCCATTGGAAAGGAACCTCCCCAATTTCCATTTTAAAGCATTTCATCGGGTTTTGGTTGATTTTTTTTCGTAAAAGGAAAGGGGAGAGGGGAAAAAAGGCAAAAAAAATCGGGATGACAGGATTTGAACCTGCGACCCCTAGCACCCCATGCTAGTGCTCTACCAAGCTGAGCTACATCCCGGTATTCGGACTTGTTTTATTGAATGCCCAAGCGGTCTCATGGGCTACAAAACATATTATAATGGATAGCCGTCCGGTTGACAACGGTAAGATGCGGAAAGAACCGATATCGAAAAATTGGCTTATTTTAAAAATTTATTGGAAATCGAAATTCCATGGACAAAGGATGCCGGCCGCCGCGTTCGTGAACATTTTCTTTGCGGCGGCTGCGGATGACGGATATTTTTCTTTTTTGCCGGTGAAATGTTTCCGCGATGAACGGAAAGATTGAAAGGATGAACCGGTTAGTGGAAATGCCGGAGGATTTTGATCCGGTCGGCATGTTTGTCCCTTCGCCGTGAAAACCGGCACAAATCCGGAACGTTTTTTCGAAAATACCGGACGACCCCATGAACCTTCAGCCTGAATGTTGAGCATGCTGAACCCATCCAAGCCGGAGGAAAAATGCCGGACATTCCTTCCAGAAAAAGGCAGATCCTCCCCTGCCGGACGAAGATCCGGCCGTGCCGGCCGATGAAAGGCAGGGTGGGGCAACCGCGGGGAATGAAACGGGCGTCCCGGCGTTTCCACGGGAGGAAAATGATGGTTTTTTAAAGAATTCGGCCCTTCCGGTGATCCTTTCCGAATCCCGCGGGAAAAGGGTGTCCGGGTGAGCGGACGGGCGATTCCGGGTCCCAGGTCCCGAAGAAATTTCCTTTATTCACGTTGAAAATAAGCCAACTTTATTGGCGGCGGATGGAAGCGATTGGTATACTATTAGTAAAAGGTTCGTTCGTCCTTTTTGCGCTGTTGAACGGAAACCGGCCCCTCGGCAAAATTTTTCCCGGTCAGGAAGCAGATGGTGCCTGGCAGAAGCTTATATGGAGGGATTCAAGTTGAAATACCGACATCCGGACGACGGATTGGCGTTGCATACCGATTATTATCAAATCAACATGGCCCAGGCTTATTGGGAAGACAATATCCACGAAAAAAAGGCGGTATTTGAAGTATTCTTCCGCAAACTTCCCTTCGGCAACGGCTACGCCGTTTTTGCCGGATTGGAGCGGGTCGTCCAATATTTGGAAAACTTCAGGTTTACGGAAAGCGATATTGAATATTTGCGGGAACTGGGGGAATTCAGCGAGGGATTTTTAAATTATTTAAAAGGCCTCCGCTTTACCGGGACGGTCCGGTCGATGCGGGAAGGGGAGATCGTTTTTGCGGGCGAACCGATCATGCGGATCGAAGCGCCCCTCATCCAAGCCCAGATCATCGAAACCGCCATATTGAACATCATCAATTATCAAACCTTGATCGCGACGAAGGCGTCCAGGATCAAGCAGGTCATCGGCGATGAACTGGCGATGGAATTCGGAACCCGGAGGGCCCAGGAGCTGGATGCGGCGATTTGGGGGACGCGGGCGGCCTATATCGGCGGCTTTGAAGCCACATCCAACGTCCGCGCGGGGAAACTGTTCGGCATTCCCGTGGCGGGCACCCACTCCCATTCCATGGTACAAGCGTATCGGGACGAATACGAAGCCTTCCGCAGCTACGCTTTGCGCAACAAAAACTGCGTTTTCCTTGTGGATACTTACGATACGCTGAAGTCCGGCATTCCGAACGCGATCCGGGTGGCCAAGGAATTTGGCGATAAAATCAATTTTGTCGGGATCCGGCTGGACAGCGGGGATTTGGCCTACCTGTCGAAGGAAGCCAGGAAAATGCTGGATGAAGCGGGATTCCATAAAACGAAAATTTATGCTTCCAGCGACTTGGATGAATATACGATTCTCCATTTGAAATCGCAAGGGGCGAAGATCGATGCTTGGGGTATCGGGACAAAATTGATCACCGCTTACGACCAGCCCGCCTTGGGCGCGGTATACAAAATGGCGGCCATCGAAGAGGACGGGAAATTCGTGGACACGATCAAGATTTCCAGCAATCCGGAGAAGGTCACCACCCCGGGATTGAAAAAGGTCTACCGCATCATCAGCAAAACGACGAAAAAAGCGGTCGGGGATTACATCGCCATGGAATGGGAGCGGCCGGAAAAGGAAAAAACCTTGAAACTGTTCCATCCGACCCACACGTATATTTGCAAGTACGTGAGCAATTTTGAAATTTACGATTTGCATCATGAGATCTTTAAAGACGGCAAGCTCGTTTATTCCCTTCCGCCCTTGAAGGAAATCCAAAATTTCGTGAAATCCAATTTGCAAATGTTCTGGGAAGAATACAAACGGTCCCTGAATCCGGAACATTATCCCGTCGATTTGAGCCAAGCCTGTTGGGATAACCGGATGAACAATATCAAAAAAATTAAACAGCAATTTTCCTGATCGGTCGGACGGAGCCATCTCCGCTGATGGCGGAAGGACCGTTCCTTCCGCCGGCGATCCGGCCATTAGGAATCCGAAAAGGAAAGGGAGGCGGCGTTAAGCCCCCTTTCTTTTTTGCCGGTTGGCGGATGACGGACCAAAATTTTCACGGGACCCCCCTTGAAAGGAGCCCCGAGCAAAATCCCTCTCCACCCTTTAAAAAAGAGCCGGTCAAGGTTGGTGTATTTTTGCTCCCGCCGCCATTCGGACAAGACGGCGTTGGGAAGATTCGGAAAAATAAACGGAAAAGGGGCGCCAAAGAGGGCCGGGCCTCCGGCCGGCGAATTTCACCGTTCCGCCTGCCCTGCCTTTTTGCGCATATATTCCTGCAGATCGTCCTGGACGCTCGTTTCCGCCATCGGCACACGGCTGCGGTAAGCCGCCCGGATGATCATGTGCGATGCCACGGGGGATGTCAAAAATACAAAAAAGATGCCCAAAATGAGCCGGATGGAGAAATAGCCTTCCGAAATGAGGAAATACAGGAGCGTGCCGGTCAACGTGCAGAGTACGCCCAATGTCGCACTCTTGGACGCCGCATGGGACCGGGTGTACACGTCCGGCAGGCGGGTGAGCCCGATGGCGCCGATGAGGCTCATCGAAACCCCGAACAAGATGAAGAGGGCGGCGATCACTTCAGCGCTTCCTCTCAATGACGACACCCCTTTCCACAAATCGGGCAAAGGCGATCGTCCCGATGAAAGAAAGGATGCCGACAAGCAGGATCAAATCCAAAAAGGCGTGGGTGTGCAGCAGCACGGATAGTATGGCGGACCCGGCGATGAGATTGATCCCGATGGCGTCCAGCGCCAGCACCCGGTCGGCGCCCGAAGGCCCTTTGACCGCCCGGTAAATATTCAGCAAAATCGCGATGGACAACAGACTTAGCGCCACGATCATCAGTACTTCAAACATTATAAACGCGTCACATCCTTTATCGCCTTTTCGAAAACTTTTTGCGAACGGAGCACCGCATCCCGCGATTCCGGGATATCCATGGCATGGATGTATAAGGCCCTGCTGTCCGGCGTGATTTCCATGACGACCGAACCCGGGGTCAGCGTGATCAGCATGGCCAAAAGGGTCACCTCGATATCGCTGTCCAAATCCGTCTCGAGGCGAAAAATCCCGGGTTTGACATTGATGTTTGGCCTTAGCACCTGCCGCATGACAAGAAAACTGGATGAGATGAGCTCGACGATGAAAATCGCGAGGAGTTTCACGGTCCTTGCGATCATGATGATGTAAAAGGGCTTTTTAAAAAACCGGCGGATGAAAAACAGGATGAAGATCCCGACCAAATAGCCGCCGAAAAAGGAAAGAAAGCTCCAAGAATCGTGCAAGAACATCCACAGGGCGGCAATCAGCAGATTGATCAATACCTGGCCCGGCATCAAGATCCCCCCTTTTTCTTATTCCTTCCTTATGGCTCGCCTCCCATCAGGGGACAGGATTTCCGGCAAACACCGCATCGATATACAAATCGGGATTCAAAAGGCCCTTGGCCGCCATTTCCGCATAGGGGAAAAACCATTCCGCCCCGGCCCCGAGGATGACCGTAAAGGCGGCGAAGGCGACGATCGGCAGCATGAGCCCCTTCGTCGTCCCTTTTTCTTCTTCTTTGCTCAGGACGGTTTCCCCCCAGAAGGCGTTCATAAAAATTTTCAGGACGGAATACAGGATCATCATGCTGGCGAACAGTCCGATTCCCCCGAGCCAATAGCTGCCGGATTCGAATGTTCCGGCGGTGATGTACACTTTGCCGAGGAAGCCGCTCAAAGGCGGGATGCCGGCAAGGGCCATTGCTGCCGTGAAAAAGATCCAGCCCAAAACGGGGTGGGTGCGGATCAGGCCGCTCATGTTTTTCAGATCGGACGTCCCCGTCAAATGAATCATGGTTCCTCCGATCAGAAAGACGAGGGCTTTGCTGATCATGTCATGGATGAGGTAATAGACGGAACCGGCAAGGCCTTCGAGGGAGAAAGCGGCCAGACCGGCCAGGATGAAGCCTGCGCCGATAATGACGTTGTAGGTCAATATTTTCTTGATGTCCCAATATCCGCTGGCGCCCAAGCCGCCCAACAGCATCGTCAGGGCGGCGAGGATGCCGATGGCCATATGGGTGATTTGCGGATGATGGACGAAGACGAGGGTAAAGATCCGGATGATGGCGTAAATGCCCACCTTCGTCAACAGGGCCGCAAAAAGAGCGGCGGCCGCTGCGGGCGGCGCGCTGTATGCGCCGGGCAGCCAGTAGAAGAGAAACAGACCGGCCTTAATGGCCAAAACCATGAGGAGCAACAGGGCGGCGGCCGTGAGAAGACCGTCCTGCCCCGCTTCCTCCACCCGCAAAGAAAGATGGGCGAGGTTCAAAGTCCCCGCCATCGAATAAAGATAGCCGATGGCGACAAGGAAGAAAGACGAGGAAATGACGTTGATGATGACGTATGTCATCGCTTCCCGGAGCTGGATCTTCGTTCCGCCGAGGGAAACCAGCACGTACGAAGCGATCAGCAGAAGTTCAAAAAATACGTATAAATTGAACAGATCGCCGGTCAAAAACGAACCGTTCACGCCTGTGATGAGAAACAGGACCAGCGGATAAAAATAATTGCTTTCCCTTTCCCTGCCGATGGTGCGGAAGGCGAACAAAAGGCAGCCGATGGCGACTATGCTCGCCGTAAGCACGAGCAAGACGCTGAACATATCGGCGACGAGGCTGATCCCGTACGGCGCCTGCCAGCCCCCGAGCTGCAGCGTCTGGATGCCCTCGGTTTCGATCCGGCGGATCAGCGCCGCTGCGGACGCGCCCGTCAGGATGAGGGCGATGACGCTGAGGGCGCGCTGAAGGAGGATATGCTGTTTGAACAAGATGAGCATCATCCCGGCAAATAACGGGATCAAGATCGGCATGATCAACAGATTATTCATCATCATTACCCCTCAAGTCATCCAAAGAATCGGTTCCGTATTTTTGGTACGTGCGGTAGCTGAGCACAAGCAGGAAAGCCGTCACCGCAAAGTTGATCACGATGGCCGTCAAAATCAGGGCCTGGGGCAAGGCATCCGCAAAGGCTGCCCCGTTTTCCGAAAGGAGCGGGGGCCGGCCTTTTTTTAGCCCGCCGGTCGCCAAAATGAGGAGGTTGACGGCGTGTCCCAACAGGGAAATCCCCAAAATCACCCGGAGCATCTGCCGGGTCAAAATCAGGTAAGTGCCGACGGCAAACAAAATTCCGACAAGTACCGCAATCAACGTTTCCATGATTTCTGATCCTCGCTAATGCTTAAAATGATATTGACGGCGGTGCCGATGACCGCCAGCGCGACGCCCGTATCGAACAGCACGGCCGATGCCAGCTCCGTTTCGCCGAAAATCGGAAGATCGACTTTTCCGAAGGTTTGCGTCAAAAACGGTTCGCCGGAAAGCATGGCGGCAGCCCCCGTCAGGATCGAGAGGATGATGCCGAAGGCGGCGACTTTTTTGAAATCGACCGGCAAGTTTTTCCGGATCGATTCGATATCGAAAGCCAGGTATAACAGGACGATCCCGCTGGAGAAGGTCAGCCCGCCGATGAAACCGCCGCCGGGATGGTGATGCCCCGACATGAACAAATAGATGGCGAAGGTGAAAATGATGATGACGGCGATTTTAGCGGCCATATGCAAGATCACGTCATTCGGTTTCATCCGCATCCCTCCCTTTCATGCCGAGCCGGACGAGGGTATAGACCCCGAGGCCGGCCGCCGTCAGCACGGAGATTTCCAGCAAGGTATCAAAACCGCGGAAATCGACGATAATGGCATTGACGATATTTTTAGCCCCGGCCAATTCATAGGAATTTTCGAAGAAGGCCGTGATCGGTTTGAACAGCTTGTGATCGAACGCCGCCAGCGTAAACAGCGTCACGACGAGGCCGACCCCGGCGGCGGTAAGGAAGTTGGTTAGCTTGAATTTCGGTTTTTCCATACGTTTTTCCAGCTGGGGCAAATGGTAAAAGCAGAGCAAAAACAGCACGGTCGTGACCGTCTCGACCACCATTTGGGTGAGCGCCAAATCCGGCGCCCGGAAAATGACGAACAAAATGACGACCATATAGCCCGCCACGCTCAAGGCGACGATGGCCGTAATGCGGTTATTCGTCATGGCGGCGGTCAGGGCGGCCAAAATGATGGAAACCACAACCACCGCATCAAACAGGCCGATCGGGGCGTCGTTGGCCAAATCCGCGCCCAAACCGCCCGAGGCCAGCAAAAAGCCGCCGACTCCCAGGATGAAAAAGAGGAAAATGTACATCAGATAATGCCGCGCCGAACCGGTCATATAGCGATCCGTCAACGTCCGGGAAAGGGATTCATATTGTTCCAGCATCCAGACATAGATGGCGTTCAATGTGAATTTTTGGGGATAATGGCGGTAAAGGGGCGACCATTTCTCCAACGTCCGATACAGCAAAACGCCAGCCAAAACCACTCCCGCGGTCATGAGCAAAGGCGGAGAGAACCCGTGCCAGGCGGAAATTTCCCCGAATCTTCCGACAGATGCGGGAACGGCGGCCAATGACGCTGGCCGGAGGATCCATTCGGCCGGCACGTCGGGGAAGAAGAAGACAAGTACCGTGACAGCAGCCAGCAAAAGCGCCGGGATCAGCATCCCTGGCGGCGCTTCGTGGATTTTGCGTTTGAATGTTTCCGGGCGGTATTTTCCGGCAAACGTTTTAAAGACAAAAATCATACAATACACAAACGTGAACACGCTGGCCGCCAAAGCGAACGCGGGGAAGACCGCGCCGAAGGCGTCCAGCCCGAAATCGGCGACGGCGCTTGTTTTCAGCGTCCCTTCAAAGAACATTTCCTTGCTCAAAAATCCGCCGAACGGCGGCAGCCCCGCCATGGAGAAGGCGCCGATGAGCGCGACGGTGAAGGTGACAGGCATCACGTTCATGAGCCCGCCGAGCCTGCGAATATCGCGCGTGCCGGTTTCATGGTCGATGATGCCGACGGTCATGAACAGGCTTCCCTTAAAGACCGAGTGGTTGAACAAATGGAAGATGCCGGCGAACATGGCCACGGCAAACGCCGAGGCGAGGGCTTCATTTTCGTACAGCCAGGCGAGGGATCCGATGCCCAAAAGGCTCATGATGAGCCCCAACTGGCTTACCGTCGAATAGGCCAACAAGGCTTTCAGATCCGCCTGTTTCACCGCGGTGATGGAACCGTACAGGAGGGTGACGATCCCTGCTCCGGATACGAGCCAAAACCAAAGGGCCGTTCCTCCAAAGACGGGCGTCAGCCGGGCAACCAAATAGAGGCCGGCTTTGACCATCGTGGCCGAATGAAGATAGGCGCTGATCGGCGTCGGCGCTTCCATCGCATCGGGGAGCCAGATACTGAAGGGGAACTGGGCCGATTTGGCAAAGGCGCCGACAAGGATGAGCACCATTGCCGGAACGAACAGCGGATCGCCGCGGAGCTCACCGGCCTGGGCGATGATTTCCCGGATGCTGGCCGTCCCCGAAATCATCCCCAGGATGATGAAGCCGGCCAGCATGCTAAAGCCTCCGGAAACCGTGATCAATAAGGCTTTCAGCGCGCCGGCGCGGGAAGTCTTCCGCTCATACCAGAAGGCGATCAGCAAAAACGAAGCGATGCTCGTCAATTCCCAAAACACATACAAGACGAGAAGATGGTCGGAAAAAACGACCCCGAGCATGGCCCCCATGAACAGCAGCAAATAGATATAGAAGTTGTGCAGGGCATCGCGGGTTTTGGACATATAATAAACGGAATACAGAATGACCAATGCACCCATGCCGGTAATCAACAGGCCGAACAGCAGGCTCAGCCCGTCCACCGTTGCCGTAAGGTTCATCCCCAGGGAAGGGATCCACGGCACGGTGAAGACCGGAACGCTTCCGGAGCGGACCTCCGGGAGAAACCGGAAAAGATGGACGAACAGGATGACCGGCGCCGCCAGGACAAACCAGCCGATATGGACGCGCGGGTTGAAAAGTTTATATAATATTGGTACAAGAAGGATGAACAAAAAGGGTATCCCCAGCAAAAACAGGAAAAAATGCAACAGCGACCCCTCCCGATGAATTTGAATCACGTTCCGGGGTATCCCGGGTTCGCATCATTCTGAAATTTTCTGAAAGCCAAACGGCGGCAGACCCGGCATGGAAAGACGCCGTGACCGCGCCGGAGAAGGTGAAGGGCTGCGCGCCCATGAGCCTTCCGGGCCTGCGGTTTTGGCGGGTACCGGTTTCACGGCCGACCATGCCGATTTCTTTTTTCCCATTTACCCTTGCCCCCTTGTCCGGCGGGGCGCACGGAAAGCCGTCCTTCCGGAAGATCCGGCCATCCGGTTTTGGCCGGCAAAGCAGGGGAATGTATGCAGAATGTGAACCATAGAAATACTTTATGTAAAATCTGTTGACTGTATGTAAAGCATGGGCTATAGTCATACATAGTTCGAAGAAGGGTATCATTTCGCTTGAAAATCGTCTTGGGGTGAAAATTTTCATGAATGAGAAAATCAGCCGGATGGATGAATGCATACTGGTATGTGTTTCTTATGGTCCGAACGGCGAACGACTGATTCGCCGCGGCTGCAAAATCGCCGATATGCTCAATTGCCCGCTGTACATTTTGACGGTGGATGCGAAACCGTTCGATGAAATGGACGCGGAAAAAACCTACTATATTGAAAAGTGGAAAAAACTTGCGGATTCATTGCATTCCGCCGAGTTCATCCTGAGGGATAACGAGAAAAGACCGGTGGCAAAAGTGATCGCGGAAGTGGCGCGCGAAAAGCATGTCACCCAGATCATCATCGGGCAGACGGCTCAAAGCCGCTGGGAACAAATCACGAAAGGTTCGCTAATCAACGCCCTTTTAAAAGAAATCCCCTTTGTCGATCTCCATATCATTTCCGTCGGGCGGTATATCAAGGATGAAGAAGGGCAATACGATAAAGGGGTCCGCGCCTACCTCATCAAAGAAGGAGGGCAATACCGCCTGACCTTCAACCACACGAAAGATGTCGCCTATGAAGGCATTTTTTTCAAGGAACACGGCACGGATTTCGACAATGGGATTTTCAAGTTCATGAAGGACAAGGAAACGATCCATGTATATGTGAACGACGGGATTGTCGCCGACCTGCAGGAAGCGAAAATGAATGAGCCGATATACATCAAAGATTCCCGCGAATGACCTCTTCCGTCGGGGATTGCATCATCCCGTCGTAAATTGACATGGAATTTGCGGCAAGTATGAGGGTCAGTAGAGATGTTGTCCGCATCATGCCCTCATAAATTGACATCCAACTTGACGGGTTTTTTGTCGTTTTTATCAATGCCGATATACCGCAGCGTTTCACTCGGCGAATGGTGATTGAACAAGGCCATCAGGATCGAAATGGCGACCCCTTTACGATAGGCGTGGTAACCGAAGGTTTTCCGCAGCGTATGGGTCCCGATCCGTCCGCTGATTCCGGCTTTCCTCGCCGCATGGTTGATGATGCGGTAGGCCTGCTGCCGGGTGATCGGCCGATTGTTTTTCCGTGATTTGAACAAGTAATCGGCGGGCTTTAAACGGCATTTGCTCAAGTATTCTTCCAGCACTTCCCGTACGCGGTCGTTCAAATAGACCGCTTTGGGGGTGCCGTTTTTTTTATCTTTCAGGTAGAGAAATTCGCGGGCCTTTTCCCCGTCCCAGACATCCCCGACGGACAGCGACAGAAGATCGCTGATGGGGATGCCCGTGTTGATTCCGAAGGTAAAAAGCAACAAGTCCCTGAGGGATGACTCCCGCAAAATTTTTTTGATCTGATTGATTTTTTCGACATCCTTGATTGGGTCGACGTATTCCATGGAGGATGCCTCCAAACTAATGTTACACAATCATATGTTATCATATATTATGTAACATTGCAAACGCCAAGGTCCGGACCGTCGCGGGGACCGGATGGAAGCACGGCGGCGGAAGAGAAAAAGAGGCCCTCTTTTTTCTCGTTGATTCATTTTCTCGTACCGTCTAAAATAGGATGAAGTAGGACAATTCCGACGGAAAGGATTTTTTTATGGAGAATTGGATCACTCAGGTCATGGAGCAGTACGGGTACCTCGGAGTTTTCCTCTTGATCTGCCTTGAAAATCTTTTTCCGCCCATCCCCTCGGAAGTGATACTGACCTTCGGCGGATTTATGACGGCCGTATCGCAATTATCCTTTTTCGGAGTCCTCATCTCCGCCACCTTGGGCTCCCTCGCGGGCGCCGTCCTGTTATACGGCATCGGTTTGCTTTTGGAAGTGAACCGGCTGGAAAATTTTGTGGACCGCTACGAAAAAATTCTCCGCATTTCCAAGACGGATTTGCGCAGGGCGGGCCGCTGGTTCGAAAAATACGGCTATTGGACCGTATTCTTTTGCCGGATGGTGCCGGTATTGCGAAGCGTGATCTCGATACCCGCCGGAATGACGAAGATGCATTTCGGGCTGTTTTTGCTTTTTACAACGGTCGGCACGCTCATCTGGAACGCCCTGTTGGTCGGATTGGGCGCAAAGCTGGGCGAAAATTGGGAACGGATCGTCCATTATATGGATATTTACTCCAACTTCGTTTATGCGGTCATCATCATCGCCGCCGTCCTTTTCCTTATTTATCTTTTCCGCAGGAAAAGGCGGTGAGAGGCGGCCGGTTCATAGGAATAGCGATGCCTTCCTCTTCGTTTTTCCGGCCGAACGCAGATTTCGGGCATCACATCCAAAAAATGCAGCAATCATGCGGGATAAAGGGGTAATGACATGGATTTTTGGACATTGTTGAAAGCGGTCATTCTCGGGCTGGTTGAAGGGGTGACGGAGTTCGCCCCCATTTCGTCGACGGGGCATATGATCATCGTCGATGATATGTGGTTAAAATCGGAAAAATTTTTAACCCCCTATGTGGCCAATACGTTCAAAGTGGTGATCCAGCTCGGATCCATTCTGGCGGTCGTCATCCTGTTCAAAGACCGCTTCCTTGAATTATTGTCGTTGAAAAGGGACAGCTACCGGATCGGGGAATTCCCGAGTCGGCGCTTAAAACTTTCCCACGTCCTCGTCGGGCTGCTTCCCGCGGGGGTATTGGGCGTATTGTTCGAAGACATCATCGATCAATATCTGTTTAAAACGGAATATGTTTTGATCAGTTTGGTCGCCGGCGCTTTCCTCATGATGGCGGCGGATTGGCGCAGCAAAAGGAACCCGGGCCGCCAATCCGTCGACGAGATCTCCTATAGGCAGGCCTTTATCATCGGCCTGTTCCAATGCCTTTCCTTATGGCCGGGCTTTTCCCGGTCGGGAGCGACGATTTCCGGCGGGGTTTTCCTCGGGCTGAGCCACCGGGCCGCGGCGGATTTTGCCTTTATTATGGCCGTTCCCATCATGGCCGGGGCCAGTTTCCTTTCCCTCTTAAAAAACTGGCAGTATTTCCGTCCGGAGGTCTGGCCCTTTTTTGCGGCGGGTTTCATCAGCGCCTTTGTTTTCGCTTTTCTTTCCATACGGTTCTTTTTGCGCTTGATCGATAAAATCAAATTGTTCCCCTTCGCCATTTACCGGATCCTTTTGGCGGCCCTCATCCTTTGTTTTCTTTGGCTGAACCGGTAATCTGAAGGTCCGACCCCCTTCGTCCGGACCGTTCTTCCATCTTGAGGAATCTCTGAAAACTGGCCGTCCGGGTTCGGGAAAGGACCGCCCGGCCGCGCATCCAAGCGGCGAAGGGGCGGAAACGGGGGTGATTCCGTGAAAAAGTTCCGTCTCCCCATCGTTTTGGCAGCCGGATTGCTGCTTGCTTCCGCTGCCGCGATTTTCGCCTTGCCCAAGTGGGATTCCCGTAATGAAAGGATGGAAGAAAAGGTGGAGGAAGAAAAACGCCCGTTTGTGAAAAAACTGAATATCCGCCGTCCGGACGGGATGCCGAATCCGTTTTTGCCTTTTCAAAAGGATTTTAAACCGGAACATCTGGAAAGTGCGGTTCAAACCGCCGAAGAAAACGGGCGGATCAGGCTGGATATTTCCGTTCAAAACATTTCGCTGGCTCCTGTCCGCTTGCAATTTCCCACGAGCCAGCGGTACGATTTCCTCATTTTCGGCGAAAAGGGGGAACCCCTCTACCGTTGGTCGGAAGGAAAGGCGTTCCTGCAAGTGATCAACGAGGTGGAATTGGAAGCGGGCGGCCGTTTATCCTTTACCGCTTATTGGGACGGGAAAAGGAAAAATGGAAAGAAGGCGGAGAAGGGAAAATATTTGGTGAAAGTCATCATCACCGCCAAGGCGAAAACGTCCGAAGGGAAGACGGTGGACAGCCGGGAGTTGTCGGCAACGGGCCGATTTTCCCTGCCTTGAACGGCCCCATGGATCCCGGGCCGGTGCCGGTTAGGCCGTGTCCGGGGGAAGCGCGCAAAGAAGGAAGCCTTCGGGTGAAAGAAGGACTGTGGCAAAGGACTTCGTTTATCATGGAATATAGCGATGGAGATGGATACATCCGACGATACCGCGCGGCAAGGACTTCGTGCATCATGGAGGCCTGTAAAGGATGAGACTTCCGGTGCGGGAAAAATCGGGAAGACTTGAGCGGCGGGAAAGACCGGCCTCCCTTGCGGAAAATTTTAAGACGGGCTTCTATGCCCGTCTTTTCTCTGAAAAGCCGGTTTTTCGTTTCTGCCCATGTGCCCCGGTTTGCTTGCCGGTGGCGGCTGCATGGCCCAACGGGATGATCCCGGCGGACGCCGGCTTATCCGATGCGCGGATGCCGCGCGCGTCGGCGGATCTTCCGCCTTCAAACTTTAATCATAAAATGCATCCGTCCCCTTCCCTTTGACGGACGGTCAATCTTCCCGGCAACGCCGCGGGGGCCGGCCGGTTTGATCCGGACTCCTGTCGGCGATCATGCCGGATCTTTTTATTTTAAAGAAAAAAACGTTCCAGTTATAATGGAGGAAAAAGGGGAAAATGACAGCCCCTCTTTTCTTATGCCTTTTCCCGGCGGGAAGGGGCCGGGCATCTCGCATAAAATGGAAGAAGGCATCAAAAATCCATAAAAACGGGAAGTGTAAGGAGAATCGCCATGAAATTGTTGGGCATATCAGGTTCCTTGATCGGGGAAAAATTGCCGGGCATGATGCGGGAAGTATTGAACCATGTGCAAAAAAACGATCCCGGCATTTCGATAGAGCTGATGGATTTAAGGGATTATGCGGTGGAATTCGTCGACGGCAGGCCGTTTTCCCAATATAACCGGGATACGCGGACGGCGGTCGGCAAAATCAAAGAAGCGGACCTTTTCATCATCGGGTCCCCGGTGTATCAAGCGTCGATCTCCGGCGCCTTGAAAAATTTGTTCGACCATCTGCCGCCCAATGTTTTTGAGGGAAAAATCGTCGGGCTGGTCATGACCGGGGGGACGGAAAAGCATTATTTGGTCCTGGAGCATCATTTGCGTCCGATTGTCACCTTCTTGAAAGGAACGGTGCCGCCGAAGACTCTGTTCTTTCATCAGGATGACGACATTTATGAAGACAGGATCCAAAGGCGGATCGAGGAATTTGTCAAAGAACTTTTGCATTTTCAGGCGAAATGGGGCCCGGGGAAGAATTAAAGCGAAAATCCGCGAAAAAACAGCCCATTCTCCATTTCCCCCGCTTGAAAAAATTTTTATAATTTCTTCCTAATCATTAAAGAAACGGAAAAATATATCGAAATAAATAAAGAGGGGGGGCTGTCTAACCGATGAAACCGATGAAATGGATCAGAAATTTATCCGCGAATTTGAAATTAACGGCGAGAATCCGGCTGATTTTGCTGTCGACGATCGTGCTGTTTCTCATATCTTCCGCCGGCATCTGCTATCAATTTTTCAACATTCGCGAGCATGTAAAGGAAATACAAAAACAGGAAGAATTAAATTATTATGTGACAAATTTAATATCAATTATTAACAATAAAGATCTGCTTATCATGGATTACGTTTTTTCCAAAAAACTTGCCAACCAGGAACAGATTGAGGGTTTTAGCAAGGAATTTCAAGAAACGGTTAACAAAATCAAACCGATGCTGACGGAAGAAAAACAGAAAAACATATTGAATCTGGCGTTGGAAAATTACGACAAATATGAGCAAAGTTTCAAAAAAGATATCGTACCGCTGATGGAATCCGGAAAGGATGACACGGCAAAATTAGTTTTGCAGATCCAAATCAGCAATTACCGCTACCAGATCATTTCATCCCTCAATGAATTGACGAGGCTGACCCGATCCGGAAGCCAATCCGCCTACGATTATACATACTCCGCCTTTCAGAGGGGTTTGACCATCTTGGGCGGCTCGGTCGTTCTCTCCACGGTGATCGGCTTCCTGCTGTTATGGGCGCTGAACAGGTATTTGAACCGGAACATGAATAAGGTGATGTTTACCGCTTCCGAAATCGCCGACGGCAATTTGCGGATTTCCGATCTTGACCGGGTCGGGAAAGATGAGCTCGGCCAGCTGGGCGTCGCCATGAACCGGATGAAGAAAAGCCTCAGTGACATCATTGCCCAGATCTCCGACGTATCCGACCGGCTGGTGAAGCAGAGCAATGATCTGGTCAAATCCACAAATGATTTGCACTCCGGCAGCCAGCAAATCGCGGCGACGATGGAGGAATTGTCCAGCGGGTCGGAAGAGCAGGCCAACGCCGCCAACCATCTGTACGAAAAAATGCAGCAGTTTTTAGGGACGATCGCCGAGGTCGTCTATAAATCGGAAGATACGAAAAAGGTATCCGAAAAGATGCTGGCGATGACCAACGAAGGACGCCAGAACATGGACGATTCCATCTTGAAGATGGCGGAGATCAACGAAAAAATCAACCAGTCGCTGGAAATGCTCCGGGGACTGGACAGCAAGATCAAAAACATCAACAAACTGGTGATCGTCATCAAAGATATTGCCGATCAAACCAATTTGTTGGCGCTGAACGCCTCGATTGAAGCCGCCCGGGCCGGGGAACACGGAAAGGGCTTTGTCGTGGTCGCCGCCGAGGTGAGAAAACTGGCGGAGCAGGTCACCTCATCGGTTACGGACATCAATTCCATCTTGTCGGACATCCAGAAGGAATCCGGAAAGGTGCTTTCTTCGCTGGAAGAAGGTTACGGTTTGGTGAGCCAGGGTAGCGACCAGATGATGACCACCGGCCGTACGATCGTCCAGCTGATCGAAACCATCAACGACGTCGGCAAGCAAATCGAAAATATGGCTGACGCCCTCTACAATTTGATCGACAATTCGCAGACGATCGGAACATCCATTGAGAACATCGCCTCCGTCTCCCAGGAATCGGCGGCGGGTATCGAGCAGACGTCGGCAACGGTCCAGCAGGCGTCCATGACGATGGATAAAATCTCCGCCAGCGCCGAGGCTTTGGATGAGGAAGCCAGACGGCTGAAACAGCTCGTGGAAAAATTCCAAATCTGACGTTTCTTATCCGTCGGAAATTAGGAGAAAAAGGGTACTTGCAAAATATCAAACATCACGGCTGACCGGCCGTGTTTTTTTTTTGCCGATCGCCCCGGCTGAAGAAGGGGGCAGAGGGACCTGAAAGCTGCCGCCTCCCGCCCCTCCTTTTGCCGAAGGGAAGAAAGGAGCGAATCCTTCGTTCGTCCGTGGCCGGCCCGCATATCTTTGATGCCGTCCGAAGCCGAAGAAAGGAGCAAAACCTTCGTCCGGCGATCCCGGGCCCAGTCCGGCAGGGGCGGACAACAATGCCGGCGGAGGGGCCGGCGATTGAGTCAAGCGTATGTGGGCATTTTTTTAACCCCGTTCCGGGAATGTAAACGGATACAATCGTTCAGGGTTCCCTCCTTGGTCAATATTCCGCGTTTTTAAAAAGTGTACATCGGCAATTTTTTAACCCAGCGCCGATGTCCGGCCGGTCGACTCCCCGCGATTTATCATTTCCAGGGACATCCGGGAGTAAGCGGATGTCCGGGGAACCGACATTTCCGGCTGGTTATGGACCGGAAGGTTTATTGTTCAGATTGCATGGTTTCGACCAACATGGAAGTTTTATTGTTCTACATATAGAGAAGGAATTTTCAATATTCATGGATTCCCGGACCGGAATGTCCAACATTTTCCTATTCTTCATCTTCGGATCGTCCAACATCCGAACCACAATGTCCGACATTTTTTGCCAAATGTTCAAGGATAGATACTTTTTGTCCAACATCTGGAGGAAATCGTTCAACATTCCGTTCGCCTTTCCAGGCGGACTGTCCAACATTTTAACCGGATCGTCCAACATCTTTAAAAAATCGTCCAACACCGCATGGGACTGTCCAACATTTTCAAAAAAATGTCCATCATTTGAAATTTTTTGTCCAACATGGAAAAAAATTTGTCCAACATCACAGAAAAAATGTCCATCATACGGGAAAAAACGTCGATCATCGGGCAAAAAATGTCCATCATCCTTTCCCGTGTCCGACATCCGCTGCCGTTTGTCCAACATCAATGCCCCTAACGGTTTACAAAAAATAGAAAAGGGTACAGTGAATATAATGATGCGGAGAAATCCGTTTTCTTTTCATGATGGTTGAAAAAATTCCCGCCATTTCCTTCCAATTAATCTTTTTCGATCGATTGGATATCCGGGTATTCTTGATACTCCATGGCTTTTGCTCCTTCAGTTGTCTCATTTATTCTGCCAAATCAGCCCCTTTTTCATTAATTCTTCTTTCCCCGCCGCGCTTATGCCGGGTTCCCCCTTCAATGGATAAGCGTCTCCGATCGCTCACCTACTTGAAAAGGATAAATTTTGCCCATAAATATTTTACTCATACGGGGTCGGCGCGGGCGGTGCCGGCATGGCGGATGGGATGCCGGGGAGGAGCGGCCGCAATGACGGGAGGGGGCGGTCTTCCGTAAGCGAAGGGAAAGGGAACGGTTGGGAAAATGAGGAGGATTGACATGGCGCAGCAAGGTTTCCGCGAAGGGGCGGACCGGGTCCCGCCTTCCGCTGGAATGCCGGTTCGGGGGACAAAGGAAACCGTGACGGAAACGGGTTTTTCCCACAGCCATTTCCCGTAAAAAATTCTTAAATTGCAATAATAAATGCAACAACTCACAGTAATCCAAAATATGGTTATGATCAAGCGATGTTTCGTAACTCTTCATGAAACGCATCGTTTGGTGAACGATATTCCAGGATCTTCCTGGGGAGGGTGTTACACCANTTCTCTACATANATAATGAGCGATGGATCGATATCCTCAATGGACTTGCCTTTTGGAATCAATCGACGAATGAGTCCGTTGTGGCGTTCATTGGTTCCTCGTTCACATGATGTGTAAGGATGTGTGTAATACACCTCGGATTCGATAGCCTGGCTGAGTTCACT